>NZ_CAJULS010000115.1 GCF_910587525.1 uncultured Oscillibacter sp.
TGGTGATGAGCATGCCGAAGGCGATGGGCACCAGCAGCAGGGGCTCAAACTTCTTCACAATACCCAGGTACAGCAGGAAGCAGGCAATGACGAGCATAACCAGGCACTTCCAGTTGTCTCCCTGGGTAAACAGCGCGAAGCCCGTGCTGTTTACAAAATCCAGAATAGCTTCCATGTGTGTCCCTCCAGCGCTTTACTGGATGACGCACAGCAGAGTGCCGGACTCCACCGCCGCGCCCTTGGAGGTGTTGATGGAGGCCACCTTGCCGTCGCAGGGGCACATGATCTCGTTTTCCATCTTCATGGCCTCCAGGATCATCAGCACGTCGCCCTTCTTCACGGCGGCGCCCTGGGCGACCTTCACGTCCAGAATAGTGCCGGGCATGGGGCTGGTGACCTGCTCGCCGCCGGCGGGAGCGGCAGCCGCAGGGGCGGGGGCGGCAGCGGAAGCCGCGGCAGGGGCGGGAGCGGCGCCGGTCAGCTCCTCCAGCTGGATCTCATAGGCCGTGCCGTTGACAGTAACTCTGTACTTTTTCATGATAAAACTCTCTCCTTTTTCCTCTTACAGTTTTTTCATAGAGACGATCCGGATGCCTGTGATGTCGGTGCCGAGCTCCTCCGCGATGGCGGCGGAGACGGCGGCTACCAATTCCTGACGGTTGGGCTCCGCGGCCGCAGGGGCGGCGGGGACCGGAGCGGGGGCGGCGGCAGGAGCCGTGCGGCCTCCCACGGTCTTGCCCATGACCGTCGTCAGGACGATGAGGCAGATGAGCCCGAAAAACACGGTGCCCATGCCCATCAGGCAGACAAACAAGCTGGAATATTCTGGCATATTCTCCCTCCTAAAAATTAGATGCAGGGCTATTGTATCAATTTCCGCCGAAAAAAACAATGACTTTCTGAAATTTTATGCGGAAAATTTATTCGAAAATTTCCCGGCAAAAACGATTGCCTCTTTGTATAAACGGTCTCGACTGGACAGGAAAACTGTGGTATGATAATACAACATATCCGAAGAGGGGAGGCGAGGACGCCAATGCGCTATGGAACCGTGATCCCGGGCCGCTTTGTGGACCGGCCCAACCGTTTTGTGGCTCACGTGGAGACAGCGGAGGGGCTTCAGACCGTCCACGTGAAGAACACGGGCCGGTGCCGGGAGCTGCTTCTCCCCGGCGCTCCGGTCTACCTGGAGCGGGGGACCAGACCCGGGCGGAAGACCCTCTACGATCTCATCGCGGTGGAGAAGGGAGCGGTGCTCATCAACATGGACGCCCAGGCCCCCAACAGGGTCTTCGGCGAGTGGGTGCAGGGCGGCGGCTTTTTGCCGGAGGTGACGGCGGTGCGGCCGGAGTTCACCTATGGGGAGTCCCGTCTGGACTTCTGTCTGGAGACGCGGTCGGGGCCGCACCTGGTGGAGGTCAAGGGGGTCACCCTGGAGGAGGGCGGCGCGGCCCGCTTCCCCGATGCTCCCACGGAGCGGGGCGTGAAGCACATCCGGGAGTTGCAGCGGGCGGCGGAGGCCGGGATGGGGGCAACCCTCTTCTTTGTGGTGCAGATGGAGGGTGTCCGCTCTGTGGCCCCCAATGACGCCACCCACCCCGCTTTTGGCGAGGCCCTGCGGGAGGCGGCGGGGCACGGCGTCCGGGTCTGCGCCTGGGACTGCCGGGTGACGCCGGAGAGCATCGCCATCCGCTGTCCGGTGCCGGTGATTCTGTGACGCCGGGCGGCGTGTCTCATAAAAATCCGGCGGACCTCGTACGATAGAGCGTGCGGGAGATATGCGAAGAGATGGAGGAGCGTTGTCTATGAGTTTTCTGGAGCTGATTCTGATCGGCGTGGGCCTCTCTATGGACGCCTTTGCCGTGGCGATCTGTCAGGGGTTGTCCATGACCCGGCTCAACTGGCGCCGCGCCGGGGTGATCGCCCTGTTCTTCGGCGGATTCCAGGCGGCCATGCCCCTGCTGGGGTGGGCGCTGGGGTCCCGGTTCGCCATGTACATCCAGGAGCTGGACCATTGGGTGGCCTTCGTGCTGCTGGCCCTCATCGGCGGCAACATGGTGCGGGAGGCCCTGGGGCCGGAGGAGGCCGCCTGCGCCGCCGGAGACCTGGACCTCCGGCAGCTCTTTTTGATGGCGGTGGCCACCAGTATCGACGCCCTGGCAGTGGGCGTGACCTTCGCCTTTCTGGAGGTCGCCATCCTCCCGGCGGTGTCGGTCATCGGCGTCACCACCTTCTGCCTGTCCCTGGCGGGGGTGGCCGTGGGCAATTTCTTCGGGGCCCGGTACAAGCGGCGGGCGGAGCTGTCCGGCGGCGTGATCCTGATTCTCCTGGGGGTGAAGATCCTGTTGGAGCATCTGGGTGTGCTTTGACGCAGAAAGGAGATCCCATGGAATTTTCAAAAGAGGAATTGACGGAGGCCAGGCGGCAGATCGAATCGACTTTGCACAAGCTGCGCCAGACGGTAAAAACCCTGGAGGGAAAGGAGCGTCCGGAGCGGTACAAGTCCCAGATTACGCTGGCGGCGCGGCGGATCAGGGCCTTTGAGATTGCGGAGGCCCTGATCGCCCGGGAGATGGAATAGACAGCAGGGGCGTGGCTTTTTAGCCGCGCCCCTGCTGAATTACTTTGTCCGCTTGGCGTATTTCTCTCCGGCGTACTCATAGCTCTCCACAATCAGCGGTTTCAGCGCCTCAAAGGTCTGCCGGGAGGGGGTGAGTACACAGGCCCATCCCATCCAGGCGTAGACGGGATGGGGCAGAAGGCAGTCCGTATGGGAGAAGTCACAGGGCATGTCTACAATGCCGCCCTTGGGCGGGCGCTGGGGCAGAGGGCCGAAGAGGCGGCGGAAGGTCTCCCGCCGCAGGCCCAGATTGACCCGGTACACGCCCTCCCGGTCCAGACGGGAGCTCCTGTCGTTTTCTCCGTCCCGCTCCTTGACGGTCAGCACATAGACGCCCCGCTTCAGCTTCCCGCCGGGGTTATAGAAGACGCCCCGCTCCCCCCAGCTGGAGACCAGGATGGTTCCCTCCAGGGTCTCCAGGCAGTATTGAAGGATTTCATCCGGCTTCATATTATTGCACCTCCTGCTTTTTGTGATGGGTATTGTACCACGGAGATGAGTGCTTGTCCAGATGGTGGAAATTGCACTCCCGTTGTTGCGCCGGGTCGGAAAAGGGCGTACAATGGCGTTGATTATTACGAGAAGGAGTACCGCCATGTATATCGCCGACCTCCACATCCACTCCCGCTTCTCCCGTGCCACCAGCCGGGACTGCGGCCTCCCCCATCTGGACTGGTGGAGCCGCCGCAAGGGCATCGGTTTGGTGGGTACCGGGGATTTCACCCACCCTGCCTGGCGGGCGGAACTGCGGGAGCAGTTGGTTCCGGCGGGGGAGGGAGTCTATGCCCTGCGGGAGGAATTCCGCCTGCCGGAGAGCAGGGCGGGAGAGATTCCCCGGTTCGTCGTCACCGGGGAGATCAGCTCCATCTACAAGCGGGACGGCAAGACCCGCCGGGTCCACAACCTGATCCTTCTGCCCTCTCTGGAGGCGGCGGACGTACTCTCCGCCCGGCTGGAGGCCGTGGGCAACATCCGTTCCGACGGCAGGCCCATCCTGGGCCTGGACAGCCGGGATCTGTTGGAGATGATTCTGGAGACCTGCCCGGGGGCGGAGCTGATTCCCGCCCATATCTGGACGCCCCACTTCTCCATGTTCGGGGCCTTTACGGGCTTTGAGACGGTAGAGGCGTGTTTCGGGGACCTGGCGCCTCACATTCACGCCATAGAGACGGGGTTGTCGTCGGACCCGCCCATGAACTGGCGGGTGACCGCCCTGGACGGGCTGACCCTGGTCTCCAACTCCGACGCCCACTCCCCGGCAAAGCTGGGCCGGGAGGCCAACCTCCTGGAGACAGAGCGGACCTATCCGGCCCTGCTCCGGGCCATCCGCACGGGGGAGGGGTTTGGCGGCACCATTGAGTTTTTCCCGGAGGAGGGGAAGTACCACTTGGACGGCCACCGGAGCTGCGGCGTGTGCCTGACGCCGGCGGAGACGGCGGCCCGGGGCGGGCTCTGCCCGGTGTGCGGAAAGAAGCTGACTGTGGGTGTGGAGCACCGGGTGGAGGAGCTGGCGGCCCGCCCGGCGGGTTTCCGGCCCCAGGAGGCCAAGCCCTTTGAGAGCCTGGCGCCCCTGCCGGAGGTGATCGCCGCCTCCACGGGCTTCTCCGCGGCAGGGAAGAAGACGGCGGCGGTATACGAGACGCTGCTGCGGGAGCTGGGACCAGAGTTCCATATTCTGCGAGAAGCGCCTGTAGAGGATATCGCCCAAGTGGCGGGGCCGCTGACCGCCGAGGGCATCCGCCGCCTGCGGCAGGGGCAGGTGGAGCTGCGGGCGGGATTCGACGGGGCTTATGGGACGGTTGCGCTGTTGTCTCCCGAGGAGCGGACGTGGCTGGCAGAACCTCCGGGAGCGGGAGAGACCACCATAAAGAGGCCCAGGAGATAAAAACGGAAAAGCAACCCTGGGTTGCCGAAATGCAAGCTGCATGTGGTTTACATCTCAGAAATCACAGTGTAGTATTGGAGAAAAAACAGGGCCGAAGGAATGTGTGTAATTGAAATTGGCGGAGATGGCAAATGCGTCCAGGCGGGCTGTTTTGAGGCGGGGAGATCAGGGGGCAACGTTGTTCAGGAGTTATATATTTAGAAGGGAAATATATGAAGTTGGAAGAAAAGTTGGTTTTGTTAAGAAAACAAAGGGGACTTACGCAATTGGAATTGGCTGAAAAGATAAACGTATCCCGACAGGCTGTTTCGAGGTGGGAATCAGGAGAAACAACGCCGTCAAGGGAGAACTTAAAAGCACTGAGCGGCTTATATTGTGTTACGATAGATTCTATGTTAAATGGGGATGAACAGGGGGTGGAAAGGATGGAAAAACAGGAAAAGTTCGTTGTGCTCCGAAAAAGAAATATGCTTATCGTCATTCTGGCTATAGCGGCAGTACTGGGTACAGGAAAAGCTTTCCATATGACAATGACTGTAATAACTATGTGTTTATGGACCGCAATCATGGGTTTGATTGTTTTATTAATATGGTCAATCTGGAAAAAAGGAGGTTAAAATTCGTACTTACCAGCGAGAACAGTGAATAATTTGGAAAGGATGAGTATGTATGAAAAGAGTCGCAACCATAATCGTGGCGATTGCCATGAGCATTTCCATGATGCAAGCGGGAGCATTGGCGGCATCCTAAAGAGGCGAGGGCCATTGAAAGAAATGGGGAAGTATTATTTTACAATTTAAATACACTGGCCCCAAATGAGAGCATTTCGCTGGATATAGTGGATAATAATGGCAATCCGGCGACAATTGGCATTGAGGCGGTTTTCGCTGGAATTACCAGAGCCGATACAAGAACCTTTCAGGTATATTATCACGGGATATTCTTTGATGCAGAGTTTTATATGGATGTTACAAACAATCAAGTAACTGACGTGAGAGATTATGCAATTACAACAATTGGGGCTACATATGATAATGTTGTTTTAAGCAAGACTTCTACATATGGAAGATTGGCCTTTGATGCGACTACGCTGGATTTGGTGACAAAAACCTGTTGGCTTAAGGGAACAGTTACGGGAAGTGACAATGATATTAGTGTTACCTGGGATATGTAAATTGGATGGATGCTTCTGACAAATAACGAGCGGGAGGCGCATATATTGCGCCTCCCGCTCGTTAGTCCTTGTTTAAAAGATGTCAAAACGCCCAAATGGGCGGTCCGAAACATGCCTTCGGGCGCAGCCTGCACTTACCGTCGAATACATTTCCCGCGTTTTTTGACGGCTGGGGGTCCTGTTATATTACTTTTTGTTCAGCCCCTCGACGTAGTTCACAAACTGCTGGGCGATGCGGCCGGAGAAGCCGCCGTGGCGGACCTCCCAGGTGTTGGCCAGAGCCAGCAGCTCTTTCTCGTCCATCCGGATGCCCTGCCGCTGGGCCAGGGCCAGGACAATGGCCTGAAACTCCTTGGGCGTGGGGGCGTTGTAGTTGATGGCGACGCCGAACCGGGCGGAGAGGGACAGCTTCTCCTCTACCGTGTCGGAGCGGTGAATGTCGCCGTGGTGCTCCATGTCCGTGCGGTCGTTCCAGGTCTCCCGGATCAGGTGGCGGCGGTTGGAGGTGGCGTAGATCAGCACGTTGTCCGGCCGGGTCTCCACGCCGCCCTCGATGACGGCCTTGAGGAACTTGTATTCCACCTCGTTCTCCTCAAAGGAGAGGTCGTCGATGAAGATGATGAAACGGTAATTTCGATTTTTCACCTGGGCCAGCACAGCAGAGAGATCCCTGAACTGGTGCTTGTAGATCTCGATCATCCGAAGACCCCGGCTGAAATACTCGTTGACCAGGGCCTTGACGCTGGTGGATTTGCCGGTACCGGCATCGCCGTAAAGCAGGACGTTATTGGCGTGTTTGCCGTCCAGGAAGGCCTCGGTGTTTCGGCGGAGCTCCTCCTTTTGCTTCTCATAGCCCAGCAGGTCCTCCAGCATCACCCGGTCCACGTTGGTGATGGGCAGGAACTCCAGTTCCTTTCCATGGCCCTGGATGCGGAAGGCCCGGTTCATGGCGAAGAGGCCGAAGCCGTACTGCCGGTAATAGCTGGTCATGAGGGAGAAGATGTCCTCCTCGTCCCGGGCCTGGGCCAGGGCACGGCTGAGGACCCGCACCTGCCAGCTCACATCCCGGTTGTAGATCCGATCCCGCTTGGGCAGGGCGCTGTAATGGGAGATGGCGGTGAAGCAGTCGAGCCCAAGGTCCTTTTCAATGGGGGAAAAATCGTAGTGGAAAAGGCGGCGGAAGACGGCAAAGTCGGCTTTGACAAAGCCGTTGACGGTGCCCTCCCGGCTGCCGGAACGCTCGCAGGTGAGGGTGAAGGCGTTCCGGTTGGTCATCAGCAGCCAGGTGAGGTAGCAGTGCCACAGGTTTTCGTCAAATCCGCAGGAAGTGCCCAGCTCCAAAAGCCGCTTGATCTCCCTGTAAATGCGCCGGACCAGTTCGTCCCGGTCAAAGCCGCCCCGCTCCCAATCCCGGAGGACCTCCGAGAGGCGGAGGAGGATGCTGTCCTTCCCCAGATTGCTGTACATCAGCAGATGCGCTACATCGCGATACATTTCGACACTTCCTCTTTACGGTTGATTGCGTCAGTCCAGCACGGCACCCCTGTCGGCGGAGGAGACCAGCCGGGCGTACCGGGCCAGATATCCGGTTTTGATCTTGGGCTCCGGGCAGACCCAGGCGGCCTTCCGCCGGGACAGCTCCTCATCGGAGACTTTCAGGGTGATGGTGTGGGCGGGGATGTCGATGGCGATTCTGTCGCCCTCCTCCACCAGGCCGATGGGGCCGCCGGAGGCCGCCTCCGGGGAGACGTGGCCGATGGACGCGCCTCTTGTCGCGCCGGAGAAGCGGCCGTCGGTGATGAGGGCCACGTCCTTGTCCAGCCCCATGCCGGC
>NZ_CAJULS010000116.1 GCF_910587525.1 uncultured Oscillibacter sp.
AGATCATGTCCGCCCAGAAGGCCCGGGGGGCGGACTTTGAGAGCGGGAACCTGATCCAGAAAGCCAAGGCGCTGATTCCCATCCTGGTGCCGCTGTTCATCAGCGCTTTCCGCCGGGCTGATGAGCTGGCCACGGCCATGGAGTGCCGGTGCTACCACGGCGGCGAGGGGCGGACAAAGCTCCATGTGCTGAAATACGAGGCCCGGGATTACATCGCGCTGGTGATAGGAGCCGTCATTCTGTCGGGGGTCATCGTCCTGGGGCACTTCTTCGGCATCTGAATTCCTCAGTCCCGCGGGGGTTGGTGGAGGGCCTGCAGCAGTGAGAACCCCAGGTAGAGCCCGGTGGAGAACGCCGCCGTGGACCAGCGGAGGTAATAGCTGGATAGCAGGTCGCAGACCTCAAGCTGGCTCCCCTGATCCAGGGGCAGCTCGTCCAGAGCGGCCAGGACCTCCGCCTCGTCATATACGCCCTGCTCCCGCAGGACCGTGTCGCCATAGGTGTCAAACAGCTTCTCCAACAGGGATTCCATGAAAATTCCTCCTTTATGTGGCCGTTGTTCTAGAGTTGACTTTGTGATAAGGTATTTCGAGGGACTGGATGATAAGTATTATATCGCGTTAAATCACGTAAATCAATAGGAAATACGATAATTCATGTAAAACGGGCGGGTATGCAGAAAGGAGGCGGTTTGTGATGGATAACGCGCATTCTGCCGGGCTGATTAAGGCTCGTTGCAGAGAAAAAGGGATTCCTGTTTGCACGCTTCTGGCGGAATGTGGTGTCCGAAAGGGCCTGATTTATGATATGGAGAAGCGGGACTGGACACCATCCTGTGAGATTTTAGAAAAAATCGCCGACTATCTGGACTGTTCCGTGGACTATCTTCTGGGCCGTACGGACAATCCGGACATCAACCGTTAGAAAGAGCTCGCCGCAGCCTTTTTCTTGTCCCGCCGGCCGACAGCAGCGCTTCTTTTTCACGAAAAAGAAAAGCGGGGGGCGGATTCCCCCGGGAATCCAGGAAGATTAGGAGACGCTTATGCGAAACATCGCCCTGAAGCTCATGTACAACGGCACCGCCTACCACGGCTGGCAGGTGCAGAAAAACGCCGTCTCCGTCTGCGAGACCCTGCAAAGGGCCCTGGAGAAGATCACCGGGGCGCCGGTACACCTCACCGGCTGCGGGCGGACCGACGCCGGCGTCCACGCGGAGCGGTACATCGCCAACTTCCATACGGAGAGCCGTATCCCAACGGACCGGCTGCCCTTTGCCGTCAACACCCACACGCCGGAGGACATTGCCGTGGAGTCGGCTTACGAGGTGGCGGAGGACTTCAACGCCATCGGCTCGTGCCTGAAAAAGGAGTACACCTACCGCATCTACAACTCCCGGTTCAAGAACCCGTTTTATGTCAACCGGGCGTACTTCTACCCCAAGCGGCTGGACGAGGAATTTCTGAACCGGGCGGCCCATATGTTCGTAGGCACCCATGACTTTCGGGCGGTGCGCTCTGTGGGCACGGAGACCAAGTCCACCGTCCGCACCATCTACTACTGCGACGTGTCCCGCGGGGGGGATCTTTTGGAATTGAAGGTCTGCGCCAACGGGTTTCTGTATAACATGGTACGGGCCATCACCGGCACTGTGCTCTACGCGGCGGAGGGGAAATTCACCCCGGAGGACATCCCCGCCATACTGGAAAGCGGTGACCGGACTCTGGCGGGACCTACAGTGCCGCCGGGGGGACTGTACCTGACAAGACTTTGGTATGAGGATGAACGGCTTAATGGCTAACAGGACGAAAGGCATCTGGAAGGATGGCGGCGGCGCGGGGAAGGCGGAGCGGAGCTCCGGGCCCCTGCGGCGGTTTCTTGTGTTTTTCCTGGCCTTGGCGGCGGTGCTGGGGGTGGTGATGGCGGCGGCCTACCGGGACGGCACCGGGTTTGACGTACTGCGGCGGTATCTGAACTATGGCGGTTCCGCCAGCTCCGGCGAGGAGCGCTACCGCTACGACTTCTCCCCGGGCAACCGGTTTGCGGTGCTGGGAGACCAGCTGGTGGTGTTGTCTGAGAACTCTCTGCGGCTTTTGAACAGGGACGGGGGGGTGACCTGGTCCGCCCAGGTGAAGATGTCCGCCCCGGCTCTGAGTCAGGGCGGCGGCCGGGTGGCGGCCTACGATATCGGCGGCAGGTCGCTGTATGTTCTGGATGAGAGGGGAGAGGTATTCCATCTGGAGACGGAGGAGGATGAGCCCATTATCTCCGCCACGCTCAATGGCAAAGGGATGCTGGCGGTGGCGGCGGAGCGGCGGAACGCCAAAGGGGCTGTCTACGCATATGGTGCGGACATGACCCGGATATTTGACCTCACTTCCGGCGAGCGGTTTGTGGCGGAGGCCCGGATCAGTGATGACGGAAATACCCTGGCGGCAGTGCGGCTGGGGCAGGAGGACGGTGTGTTCATCAGCAGCGTGGTGCTTTACGACCTGCGGGAGGCGGGGGAGAAAACGCCCATTGCGGATTACAGCATTCCCAATGGGCTGGTACTCTCCACAGGCGAGCAGAGAGGAAGGCTTGTAACTGTTTCGGATACCTGTGTGACCTGTGCCTCCTATTCCGGCAGGGTGGAGGGCAGCTATGACTGCGGCAGCTCCTATCTGCGGGCGTACAGTCTGGGCGATGAGTTTACCGCGCTGCTGCTGAACCGCTACCAGGCCGGCAACGTGGGCCGGCTGGTCACGGTGGACGCGGAGGGGGCTGAACTGGGAAGCCTGGAGATCCACGAGGAGGTCCGGAGCCTCTCTGCGGCGGGACGGTATCTGGCGGTATTGTACACGGACCGGCTGGTGGTGTATAATGAGAACTTACAGGTATACGCCTCCCTGCGGGGTATTACCGGCGTTTCCTCGGCGGTGATGCGGCCGGACGGTTCGGCGCTGCTGTTCTCCACGGAGTCCGCCAGCCAGTTTCTTCCTTAGAAGCGAAAAATTTTTGGGGAGTTCACAAAACGTTTACAGCGAGAAAGGTAGGAAAATGTGACGGCACCTGTTATAATAGACATCATTGCGGCGGTTCTTCTGATCGGGTTTACCATCTGGGGGGCCAGACGGGGACTTTTTCGGGCCCTGGCGGGTCTGCTGATTGTAGTGCTGGCCCTGGTGGGGGCCCGCTTTGCGGCGGAGGCGCTGGCGCAGCCTGCGGCGGCAATGGCAGCGCCTGCCATTGAACGGCACATCGAAAAGCGGCTGGATGAGACCCTGTCCGGCACGGTTGGACAGATGCCGGAGGAGATTCTGCCGGAGGAGCTGCTGGGGCTTCTGGGAATCGCGGGAGACCGGCTGGAGGACCTGGCATCCAAAGCGCGGGAGGGCGTTCGGGAGACCGGGGCATCCATATTGTCCGCTGTGGCTCAGAGTATGGCGGAGTCCTTTTTCTATGGACTGATCTATATTTTGGCCTTTTTACTGCTGACGGTCCTTTTGAACCTGGCCGCAAAACTCATGGACTTGGCGTTGAAGCTGCCGGTGCTCCACAGCGCCAACACCCTGGGCGGAGCGGCGGTGGGCCTGATCGAGGGTGCGCTGGTTCTGGTTTTACTGGTCTTGCTGCTGCAGCGGCTGGGCATCTCCCCGGAGGGGAGCTACATTTTACAATTCGCGGCCCGGATATGAGCGGGGCCCGCTTTGCAACCTCAGCGGCGGGGCCGCTGGATTTTCTGGAGGTATACGATGCAGCCTACACTTTGTTCAAGATGTAAAAAGAACGTTGCCGTGGTGTTCATTTCCAAGCTGGACGGCGATAAGCCCATCAACGAGGGATTGTGCCTCAAGTGCGCCAAGGACCTGGGATTGCCCCAGGTGGACGACATGATGAAGCGCATGGGCATCTCCGACGAGGACTTGGAGACCATCAACACGGAGATGATGCAGGCCTTTGACGGCGTGGAGAATATCGAGGATCTGCCCGGCGGCGAGGAGAGCGGCAGCGGGGAGGAAGAGGACGGCAAGACCGCCACCTTCCCGTTTTTGAACCGCCTGTTCTCCTCCGGCGACAAGCCCTCCAAAGAGGAGTCCGCCTCCGAGGAAGGGGGCACCCGGGGCGGCCGGGAGAAGAAGGACGCCAAGAACGGCAAGCGGAAGTATCTGAACAGCTACTGCATCTCCCTCAGTGACAAGGCCAAGGAGGGCAGGCTGGACCCGGTGATTGGACGGACCCAGGAGATCGAGCGGGTGGTGCAGATCCTCAACCGCCGGCAGAAGAACAATCCCTGCCTCATCGGCGAGCCCGGCGTGGGCAAAACCGCCATTGCCGAGGGACTGGCCCAGCGGATTGCGGGCGGGGACGTGCCCTTTAAGCTGCGGGAGAAGGAGGTCTATCTTCTGGACCTCACCGCATTGGTGGCCGGCACCCAGTTCCGGGGCCAGTTTGAGAGCCGGATGAAGGGCCTTATCGATGAGGTGAAGCGGCTGGGCAATATCATTTTGATGATTGACGAGGTCCACAGCATCGTGGGCGCCGGCGATGCTGAGGGCAGCATGAACGCCGCCAATATCTTAAAGCCCGCCCTCTCCCGGGGGGAGATCCAGGTCATCGGCGCCACCACCTTTAACGAGTACCGCAAGTCCATTGAGAAGGACACCGCCCTGGAGCGGCGCTTCCAGCCGGTGACGGTAAGCGAGCCCTCCATCGAGGACTCTGTGGAGATTTTGAAGGGACTGGCTCCCAATTACGAGAAGTTCCATGGTGTGAAGATCTCCGAGGGCATTCTCCGCCAGGCGGTGGTGCTCAGCGAGCGGTACATCACGGACCGTTTTTTGCCGGACAAGGCCATTGATCTCATTGACGAGGCCTGCTCCGATTTGAATTTGAAGGACCCGGATATCTCCCGCAGGATGCAGATTCAGCGGGAGCTGGACGACTACGAAAAAGAGCGCACCATGCTGGAGGACAAGGAGGAGAAGGTCGAGGACGACTACGCCCGCATGGCGGAGCTGAAGAGCCGGGAAATGCAGCTGAACACAGAGCTTACAGCCCTGTGTGAGAAAGGCGATCCCCAGCTGTCCATGGAGAACCTGGCCCATGTCATCGAGCTTTGGACCAAGATCCCCGCCTCCCGGATTCGGGAGCAGGAGTTCCAGCGCCTGAGCCAGCTGGAGCAGCGGCTCAAGGGCCACATCATCGGCCAGGATGAGGCGGTATCCGCCGTGTCCGCCGCCGTGCGCCGCAACCGGGTGGGCATCTCCCCCAAACACAAGCCCGTCAGCTTCATCTTCGTGGGCCCCACCGGCGTCGGCAAGACGGAGCTTGTCAAGCAGCTGGCCAGCGATCTTTTCAACACTCCGGACGCCCTGATCCGGCTGGATATGTCTGAGTTTATGGAGAAGCACTCCGTTTCCCGCATTGTGGGCTCCCCTCCGGGGTACGTTGGATATGATGAGGCGGGCCAGCTGACGGAGAAGATTCGCCGCAAGCCCTATGCCGTGGTGCTCTTTGACGAGATTGAAAAGGCTCACCCGGACGTGTTGAACGTGCTTCTCCAGATTTTGGACGATGGTGAGATCACCGATGCCCATGGCCGGAAGGTGAACTTTGAGAACACCATCATCGTCATGACATCCAACGCCGGCAGCGCCACCAAGGAGGGTACGGTGGGCTTTGGCCGCACCCAGCAGGAGCAGGACGCCGACCGGGCCATGAAGGCCCTCCAGCAGTTCCTGCGGCCGGAGTTCATCAACCGGGTGGACGCGGTCATCACCTTCAACCGCCTGACGGAGGAGCACTTCCAGTCCATTGCATGCATCATGCTGGAGGAACTGGCTGCCTCCCTGAAAGAGAAGGCTATCACTCTCACCTATGACGACGCCCTGGTGGAGCTGCTGACCCACAAGTCCTATTCCCGGACCTACGGAGCCCGGAATCTCCGGCGAACCATCCAGAAGGAGCTGGAGGACCCCATGGCCACTAGGATTATCGACAGCTATGAGAGTCCCATCACACAGATCAGGGCCACGGCAGAGGACGGCGAGGTCAGGCTGTACTGTCTGTAATTTTTGTCTTTGGAGGAGAGCGTATGCTGTTTCGCAAGGATATGGATCCCCGGTGCGCATACTGCCGCCAAGGCCAGCAGATCAACGAGCGGGAGGTGGCCTGCGTAAAGCGGGGCATTGTCCCGTTGGAGAACAGCTGCCGGGCCTTTCGCTATGATCCGTTGAAGCGGGTGCCACCCCGCCCGGCAGTGCTGGGGACGCAGCGGCTGAAACCGGAGGACTTTCAAATATAATGCTGTCTCCTGATAAAAAGATGGCATTTTTATCACGGCGTTGTATGCCGCCGTGCCTGAGGTGCCGACAGCATTCCTGGCGGTTTCGCCGTCAGGCGGCATTTTGTGAGGAATTATAATAGAAAACCGACAGGCGCCAGGCAATCCCGGCGCCTGTCTCCATAAATCCCCTGCTGTGACGGGGAGAGGGAGAGAAAGAGATGGAACTGAAAAAAGTCTGGGCAGTGTATTACAGCGCCACGGGGACCACGGCCAAAGTCGTCCGCACCGCGGCGGGGACGCTGGCGGAGCGGCTGGGTCTGCCCATGGAAGAGCGGAGCTTCACCCGGCCCGGGGAGCGGCGGGAGGTCCTGACGTTTACGGCAGCGGATCTGGTGGCGGTGGGTTCTCCCACTTACGCAGGAAGACTGCCCAACAAAATTTTGCCGGATTTTCAGGCGAAACTCCAGGGAAACGGAGCGCTGGCGGTACCTGTGGTGCTCTTCGGCAACCGGAGCTATGACAACTCCCTGGCGGAGCTGCGGGCGGTACTGGCAGCGAATGGGTTTCTCCCTGTGGCGGCGGGGGCCTTCGTGGGCCGCCATGCCTTTACGGACGAGCTGGCTTTCGGCCGCCCTGCCTGGAGCGACCTGGCGGAAATCAGGGACTTTGCCGGGAGGATCACGGAGAAGGTGCTGGCGGGAGACCCTGGGACAGTTCAGGTGCCCGGGGACCCGGCGGCGCCGTACTACGTTCCAAAGGGCGTGGATGGGGAGCCGGTGAAATTTTTGAAGGCCAGGCCCAGAACAGATTTGGGAAGGTGCACCAACTGTGGGGCCTGTGTTCGGGTGTGCCCCATGGGGGCAATTGACCCGGCCAATGTGGCGGAGGTGCCGGGGACGTGCATCAAGTGTCAAAGCTGTGTGCGTAAGTGTACCCGGGGGGCCAAATACTTTGATGATCCGGCGTTTTTGTCCCATGTGGCTATGTTGGAGAGGAACTTTCAGGAGCCGAAGGAGAACCGGCTGTTTATATAGATATGAATCAAGTTTAGGGCCGCCCTTTTCAAAGGGCGGTGGGGGCGGGGGCAAAGCCCCTGTAGTTATTATAATAAAACGCAAGCATAAGATTGCGTTTTATTAGGAAAACACACTGCCAAAGGGATTTTATGCTTTGGC
>NZ_CAJULS010000117.1 GCF_910587525.1 uncultured Oscillibacter sp.
ATCTAGATCTCGGCCTCGATCCGCTCGTATTCCGCCGGACCCCGGGAGCGGCGCATTCTGCCGCCGCACCGCTCCCCGCCCTGGAAGAGATGGATCAGGTAGAACCAGACCTCCTTCATCCGCTGGGAAGCGGGGCCCGTCTGGCCGTAAAAGGACTGGTATTCCTGGTACAGGGCGGCGGTGAAGTCCCGCAGCTCCTCCCGGCTGGCGGCGGGGCCGCCTCGGAGCTTTCGCAGCAGGGCGGGGTCCGCCACGGCTCCCCGGCCGATCATCACGTGCTCCGCCTGGGGGAAGGCCGCCTCAAACTCCCGGCACTCCGCCGTGGTCCTCAGGTCGCCGTTATAGCACACCGGGTTCCGGCTCTCCGCCAGGGCCTTGGCAAATACGTCCCGGTGAACCGGGCCCCGGTATTTCTCCTTCTGTATCCGGGGGTGAATGGTCAGGCAGGCGATGGGATAACGGTTGTAAATCTCCAGCAGCTGCCCGAACTCCTCCGGAGACTGGATGCCAAGGCGGGTTTTGACGGAGACGGGGAGGGGTGTCCGGGCGAACACCGTGTCAAAAAAGCGGTCCAGATCCTCCGGCCTTGCCAGAAAGCCCGCACCCTTGCCCTTGGCGGTGACAGTGCCGGAGGGACAGCCCAGGTTTAGGTTCACCTCTTCATAACCCAAGTCCCGCACCGTCTCCGCCGCCCAGAGGAAGTCCTCCGCCCGGCAGGTCATCACCTGGGGCACCTGCCGGAGGCCAGGGAGCATCTCCAGCTCCCGGCGGTCCCGGGGGGTGAGGATATGCTGGGGCGTGGGGGAGAAGAAGGGGATGAAATACCGGTCCGCGCCGCCGAACCGCCGGGCCCACACCCGGCGGAACACGGTCTTGGTGATGCCGTCCAGGGGAGCCAGGTCACAGCGGGCGATCACGGCAGTTTCTCCTCCCATTCCGCCGGGCGGAAGCCCGTGAGAACAAAGTCCTCGCCCACCAGAATGGGCCGCTTGACCAGCATCCCGTCGGTGGCCAGCAGTTGGAGTTGTTCCTCCGCATCCATGGCGGGGAGCCTGTCCTTCAGCCCCAGCGCCTTATACTGGAGGCCACTGGTGTTGAAGAACTTTTTCAGCGGGAGTCCGCTCCTCTTCCACCAGGTTCGCAGCTCCTCCGCGGCGGGGTGTTCCAGCTTGATGTCCCGGGCCTCATAGGAGAGCCCTTTGGCGTCCAGCCAGGCTTTTGCCCTCTGGCAGGTGGTGCATTTGGGGTAGTGCAGAAATAACATGGCGGTTCTCCTTTGTCATGAAAATAGATCCAGCTGCTGTCCGGACTGCTTGTCCTCAAATTCCATCAGCCAGTCCATGGCCGCCTCTGGCTCCCAGAGGACGCTGCGGGCCTGGCACTCCTCCCGGAAAATCCGGCTCAGATGGGCGGCGTTGGGGCTGGGGCACTGGTAGCGGTTTCCGAAGGCGCGGATATACCGCTCCTTCACGCCGGGGAAGTGCCGGTCAAGCTGGGCGTAGAAGTACTCCCGGTCCCCCTCCCGCAGCGTGACGCCCATGCCGAAGTTGACAATGGCCTCCACCCCGGCATCGAAGCAGTACCCCAGCAGTCCCCGCAGGTTCTCCTCCGTGTCATTGAGAAAAGGGAGGATGGGGCACAGCCACACGCCGGTGCGGATGCCCGCCTCATGGCAGGTTTTCAGCATCTCGAACCGGCGGCGGGTAGTGCAGACACCTGGCTCCAGAATGCGGCAGAGGTCTTCGTCAAAGGTGGTGAAGGTGGTGCAGACCACGGCTTTGGCGGTTTGGTTGATCTGCTTCAAGAGGTCCAGGTCCCGCAGCAGCAGGTCGGATTTGGTGAGCACCGACACGCCGAAACCCTGGCGCTCGATCACCTCTAGGCACCGCCGGGTCAGGCGGGTCTCCCGCTCCAGAGGCAGATACGGGTCGCACATGGAGCCGGTGCCGACCATGCAGCGGCGGCGCTTGCGGCGGAGGGCATCCTCCAGCAGTTCCGGGGCGTTGACCTTCACCGCCACGTCCTCGAAGGCGTGGTCCATCTGGTAGCAGACGCTGCGGGAGTCGCAGTAGACGCACCCGTGGGTGCAGCCCCGGTAGACGTTGATGCCGTTCCGGGGGGAGAGGATGGATTTTGCTCTGATCTCATGCATGGCGTATCCTCCTCCCGAATAGGGAGAGTATAACAAAAAATGGGCTCCGGGGCAAGAGCAAAAAAGCAGGCGGCAGAAAATGGCCGCCGTCTGTGTGATTGCGGGGGAGAGGTTGTCTCTAATGCTTTATTTTCCTCCCGCACCTCGTCCTCCTCGCTGGGCTGGGAGATGGTGAATTCCTCTGCCGCCCGCTGTGCTGGGGACTGTTTTCCATGTGCTGAATGGCGTCCGCCGCTGCGTGAAACAGGATGAGATAGGGCTTTTTGTAATCCGTTCGGCATTAGGTTCTCTTATAATCACCATAATACATACAGTTTCAAGCTGCGAACTGGGATTTGAAAGATAACACCACGAGGCATCCTCTGTGCTATTCCATTTTTATTATACCGTTTGTAACCTTGATGAAGCGGAATCTGCTGCAACTGACTATAAGCCCCTGCATCGAAGTGGTGATGAACATGAATAAAAGGATAGCCGGCCGCTGTATTACAATTAAAAAGCTATCAATCTATTCTTGTGCTGTTTCATGCTGCCTGCAATCACTCTCTGTGCCATTGCTTGAGCAGTTGCCGGAATTACCCGGGATCATCAGCAGGCAGCTCCTGTGACAGAGGCTAACATCCTTGCGGCCGTACAGCAGATGGGTTTATCGCTGGAGCTCTCCGAAGATGGCACGGAGTCGTAAGGAGAAGGCCGCGTGCTCTATATATTGACTGGGAAAAATATTATGAGCCTATCCATAAATTAGCGATGAACAGGGAAAAGCTTGCGCCAGACAATAATGGCAGGGGCAAAATGGATAAGCTCAAGGTAGTTTTGCGACTTCTTCTCAAAACGAACGAGCAACTTGCGGAAATTGCGGATTTTTAAGTGCTTCAACTATATGAAGCGCTGCACCAACCCAATGACCGCGTCAGACCGCGCCGCCGCTGTCCAGCGCCCGGAAGACCCCCTTGGAGTAGACCGCTGTCACAGCCGCGGCGGCGGCCGCACCCAGAAGAACAGCCCAGGCCGGACAGCCCTCGAACAATGCTCCGTAGACCGCCTGGCCCAGAGGCGAGGCGCAGTTGGACACCGCCATGATGAAGGCCATCACCTTTCCCAGCAGGTCCGGAGGAGTCTGGCTCTGGACGGCGGCGCTGAGTACCACCACCAGCGTGGTGGACAGGACCATGATGGTGAAGCTCATAGCTGTGATTGCCCACCAGCCGGCGGAGGGAGAGACGCCCGGCAGCAGGGCCAGCCCCATGACTGCCGCCGTCAGGCTGGCCGCCAGCAGCACAAGGCCGCCCCGCCGGAGCCGCAGACGCGCTCCCAGAAAGGCCGTCAGGACGCCGCCGAAGAGTCCGCCCAGGCCCATGGCCCCCTGGGTGATCCCCAGGCGGCTGTCACTCATGTTCAGCACCTGGACTACCGCCACAGGGATGCCCACGATCAGGGCGGCGGACAGCACCAGGTTAAACAGCGCCAGCACCACCATGGCAGAGAGGAATATCGGGCGCTGCTGCCGGATGAACCGCCAGCTCTCCCCCAGATCCCGCCATACCGTGGACAGCACGCTTCCCGCCGCGTCCTGGGGGTGGTGGGGAATGTGGATGAACAGCTCCATGACGGCGGAGAGGAAGAAGCACCCGATACCGACCCACAGGATAGGCCGGATGCCGAAGGCCCCAAACAGCACGCCGCCCACCACAGGACCCAGGAGGCCCGACAGGGTGCTCACCATGTTGATGACGGCGTTGGCGCTGGTGAGCTGCTCCGGCTCCGCCAGGAGGGGGATGCTGGCCTGTACCGCCGGCTGGTAGGCCCCGGCGATGCCGTAGAGCAGCATGAGGCAGGCGGCCGTCAGGGGCACCAGCGGCGCCCGCCCCAGAAGGAGGGCGAAGGCCAGCATTAGACCTGCTGTGAAGAAGTCCAGAACAGCCATGATGGTTCGCTTGTTGATCCGGTCCGCCGCCACGCCGCCGATGGGGGAGCACAGCACGGCGGGGATGAAGGACGCCGCCCCCACTGCGCCGAACAGCGCCGCGGACCCGGTCTGCCGCAGCAGGTACAGCGGCAGGGTAAAGCGCACAATGGCGTTGCCGAAGAGGGAGATGATCTGTCCGATGACCACCAGGGTAAAATCCCGGCGGAAGAGAGAGGCTGTTTTCATATTCATTCTCCTTTTATAAACCGACCGTCGGTTTTTATATTCCCAAAAAGAAACTGCCCGCGCGCGGCAGTTTCTTCTCAGTTGCAGGTCTCTGCCCCCGGAGAGGGGGGATGGGCCATCTCCGCATAGTTTACCAGGGCGTCAATGATCTCCTGACCGATCAGCTCCGTGATGCCGAAGCCATGGAAGAGGCGATTGTAAACAGCACACCGGGCCCTGATCTCCTCCGGTGTAGTGGGGCGGACAATGGGGTTGATCCAGATATCAGACAGGAGTATCATGGCCTCCGCCAGTTCCTTGGGGTGGCCTGTATGAATGGAGCCGTCGGCCAGGCCCTGGCGGATGATGGGCTCGATAAAAAAGGGCGCGACCTCGAAGAAAATACTCCGCATCTCCGTAGTCAGAAATTTGGCGTTGTTCAGCAGATAGGGCAACATGCAGAACATCTTTGCCTGCCGCTCCGGCTGCATGGAGACCTTGAAAATGGTCCGCAGCTTCTCCAGGCCGTTCAGATGGGGGTCGTCCCGGACCGCTGCCAGGATCGCTCCGTTTTTCTGGCCGATGCGGTCGCAGACAGAATAAAAGATATCCTCCTTGGAGGTGAAATGGTGGTAGATGGCCCCCTTGGAGAGGCCCGTTTGCTGAATGATCTCCTGGAGAGAGGTGTGGTCATAGCCCTTTTCGATAAACAGCCGCTCTGCTGTGTCCAGGATTTTCCGAATGGTCTCCTCCGGATACTTGTTCCGCCCCACAGGACGCCCTCCCCTCAAACAGACCAACGGTCTGTTGCTTTCAAGATACCACACCTTCCCCCCGGTGTCAAGCCTGCTTTTTCAGGACCTCCCGCCGGATGAAATCAAAGGCTGCGTCCTCGCCCTCGTCCCGCAGTTTGACCAGGATTGTCTCCAGCAGGGCGGAGGTGGCGGGGTGGAGTAAAAGACGCTTGTTCCGGCCCCGGAGAAAAAATTTGTAGGGATCGCCGGGGTCGAAGTCCGCCCCCCGGTAGACTTTGCTGGCGGCCAGACGGTCGCAGAACATCTCCGCCACGTATTTTGCCGGCATCTCCACGCCCTGGATGCCCTCCGGGCCATAGTCCGTCCAGAACTCGAAGTGGTGGCGGTTGCGGCCCTTGTGGTGCATCCAGGAGGCGCTGTACCCCCGGGCTTTCCGCTGGGCGTCGTTAGGGCTGTGGTCCCCCTGGAAGTATTTCACCCCGGCCCAGAATTCCACGGGGGAGTACTTGCTGAGGTCGTGGGTCAGCCCCTGCCAGTACAGCCCCAGGCGGAAGCAGTATTTCCGCACCAGCGCCCGGTGGTGATTTACGGTTTTCAGATGGCCCCAGAAGTCCACGCTCCGCACCTCCAAACCAATGTTCCGTAGACAGTATAGCACGGTTTGGCCGGAAAAACGAGTAAAATTTTTACGCGGGGCTATACTATTTGCGAGGTGGTTTGTGTGGAGGGAGCAATATTTGACTGTCCTGTGCTCTGGCTGGAACGGCTGCCTTCCGGGGTTCTGGGAGTGGAGACCCCGGCAGGGGTGGCGGGACGGACCTGGGATCTGCTGGCCCTGACCCGGCGGGGCTGTAAGGCGCTAAGGCGGGGGCCGGTCTTTGACCGGACAGAGACCGCCTGCCGTATTCTGCTGGTCCCCGGGGACGGTCCGCCGATGTTTCCCGCGGAGACGGTGATTACCTACGGCCTGTCCCCCCGGGACAGTCTGACTCTCTCCAGTTTGACAGAGCCGGTGCTGTGCGTTCAGCGGAGCCTCCCCCGGCCCGACGGGACGGTGATCGAGCCCCAGGAGTTCCCCCTGCCGCTCCTGCCCGGCCCGCCGGAGGAGCTGCTGCCCCTGCTGGGACTGAGGCTGTTGCTTATGCCACTGACAGAACCTCCCATTCTGTGGTAAACTTTCAGCATCAAACAAAGGGAGAACGTGCTATGGCGTGGTATGGCTGGCTGTTTTTGATCGCGGTTTTGGCAGTTCCGGCGGTGATTTGCGGGATCCTGTACGACGGGAAAAATGACAGCACACCCTGCATCGGCTGCGGGGAGTGTATCCGGACAGGGGAGTGTGTGCTGGTCAAAAACCGCCAGAAGGCGAAAAAGGCCGCGGCGAAGTACAAAAAAGAGCAGGATGCTTCTTGACAAATCCCGGAGAAGGGATATAATGTCACTGTCCATGAAGCAAAACGCAGTGAAAAAGCCAGCCTTACGAAACCGGCTCTCAGCGAGAGGGAGATGGTGCGAGCCCTCAGCCCACGCCGCCAGGCAGCCACTTTGGAGCGTCCCGCAGGGAGCGGGCCGGTTCATCCCCGTTACCGGATGGCTAAGATGTCTCCCCAGGGGGATAATTAGGGTGGTACCGCGAAGAATGCCTTCGCCCCTATGTTTGGGGCGGAGGTTTTTTTGGCGCCGCGGAACGGGATGCCCTGTATGCGGAATCCGGAATTTTTGTAGAAATACCAAATTGAACTTATTATATATTGGAGGAAGAAACATATGTCACACCCCTATCATGGCGTAAACGAGCTGCGGGAGATGTTCCTGAGCTACTTTGAGAGCAAGGGACACCTGCGGCTGCCCAGCTTTTCCCTGATCCCCCCGGCCAATGACGCCAGCCTCCTGCTCATCAACAGCGGCATGGCACCCATGAAGACCTGGTTCACCCGGGAGGAGGAGCCGCCCCGGGACCGGGTGTGCACCTGCCAGAAGTGCATCCGCACCGGCGACATCGAGAACATCGGCAAGACCGACCGTCATGGCACCTATTTTGAGATGCTGGGCAACTTCTCCTTCGGCGACTACTTCAAAAAGGACGCCATTCCCTTCTGTTGGGAGTTTCTCACGAAAGTGGTGGGCCTGGAGGAGGACCGGCTGTATCCCTCCATCTACCTGGACGACGACGAGGCCTTTGAAATCTGGAACAAAGACATCGGCATCCCCCGGGAGCGCATTTTCCGCTTCGGCAAGGAGGACAACTTCTGGGAGCACGGCGCGGGCCCCTGCGGCCCCTGCTCCG
>NZ_CAJULS010000118.1 GCF_910587525.1 uncultured Oscillibacter sp.
CCGAAGATGCGGAAGGGCGTCCGCAGCAAGGTCTCGTTCAGTCCGGAGACGTAGCCCGCCAGCCGCCGGGAATTGAAGTTAAAGACGCTCTTCACTTCATCCCGGTCCTCAGAGGGAATGGGGTCTCCGGTGACCAGCAGCACGTTGTGGACGCCCTCGATGGAGAGGCCCAGCAGCAGCGCCTTGGTGGCGTTGAGGTTCCGGTCCCGGCAGGTCATGTGGGGCAGGGGCTCGATGCCAAGCTCCCGTTTTATCTTGCAGGCCAGGAGACTGCTGTCCGCCCGGGGGCGGCCAATGGGGCAGTCCGCAATGGTAACCGCGTCCGCGCCTGCGTCCCGCAGCGTCTTCACTCCCTCCAGGAAAAAGGCGATATCGTCGTCCACCGGGGGGTCCAGCTCCACCGCGATCACCCGCCGTCCGCCATCCAGCTTCTTTGCCAGGGTGTTGGCGGAGGCGGCGGACCGGGGCTCCGGCGCGCCGCCGGAGGAGACGGAGACCGTAATCCGCCGCGGCTCCGCCAGGGCCTTTGCGGCCCCGGCGATGTGAGCGGGCGTCGTGCCGCAGCAGCCCCCCACGATGGAGGCCCCCGCCTGGACAATCTCCGCAAGCTTTTGACCAAAGTAGTCCGGCGTTCCCTGAAACACCGTCCTGCGGCCCTGCACCGTGGGATATCCGGCATTGGGCATGACCGACAGCGCCACGCCGCCGGCGTCCAGCCCCCGGATGTATTCCAGCAGGTGATGAGGACCGGAGACACAGTTGAAGCCCACGGCGTCGATCTCCTCCAGGGCGGCGGCGCGGCGGAGCAGGGTCTGGCCGAAGTCCCCCTCCCGTGTGGTTCCGTCAAAGGACACGGCGAAGGAGGTGATGAGATATGCCTCCGGACAGCGCGCCTTGAGATACTGGGCCAGTTTCCGTAATCCATGGTCGCTGGGCAGCGTCTCCAGAAGGAAGTGCTTAACGCCCTGCTCTAAAAACAGATCCGCCTGGCGGCAGTAGTTCTCCGCCCGGCGCAGCTCCCGGCTCTCCGGGGCAGGGCCGATGTCCGCAAAGACATAGGCCCCATAGGGCTCCGCGCACTCCAGCGCCAGTTGGGAGGAGGCCGCAATGATCCTTTGAGCCGTGTTTATATCCCCTCGGGCCAAATCCGTTCCCACGGTAAAGGTGTTGGTTTTGATCGCCCTGCATCCGGCCTCCAGATAGGCCCGGTGGATGCCCTTGATCTCCGATGGATGCGTCAGGCTCCCCAGCTCACAGCGCTCCCCCGCCCGGCCGGGCAGAGCGGCGAAATAAGTGCCCATGGCGCCGTCAAACAGCAGCGGGGCATTCTCTTTCAAGCAGGTCCTTATATCCGTCATCCCAGCACCCTCCTGGCAATCTCCACAGACTGGCGGGCATCCCTGGCATATTCGTCCGCGCCGATCCGCGCCGCGTACTCCGGTGTCACCACCGCGCCGCCCACAAAGACCACCGGCGGGCGTTCCAGGGCCCGCAGGCGGCGGACGGTCTCCTCCATGGCAGGCAGAGTCGTGGTCATCAGGGCGGAGAGGCCCACCAGACTGGCCTCCTGGGCCGCCGCGGCCTGGGCCACTGTCTCCGGCGGTACGTCCCGGCCCAGGTCCACCACCTCATAGCCATAGTTCTCCAGCACGGTTTTCACAATGTTCTTGCCGATGTCATGGATATCCCCCCGAACGGTGGCCACGATGAGCTTTCCTTTTTTCACCGGCGCGCCGCCCTTTTCCACGATGGAGGCCCGGACGGCCTCAAACACTTCCTGGGCCGCCTGGGCCGCACTGAGGAGCTGGGGCAAAAACACCGTCCCCCGCTCATAACCCTCCCCCACGCTGTCCAGGGCGGGAATCAGGCGGCGCTCCACCAGCGTGAGGCCGTCCTCCGTTTGGAGGAGCGCCTTCGCCAGGCGGGCGGCGTCAGCCTTTAAGCCGCGGGCCACCGCCTCCTCCAGTGTGCTTACACCGCTCAGGACAGGCGCAGTCTGCCCCGTGGGAACAGCGGAGACAGCGGCGAACCGGGCAATATAGTCCCGGCACTGGTCATCCTCCCCGGAGAGAACCCGGAACGCGGCCACGGCATCCATCATCTCCCGCTGGTTGGGGTTGACAATGGGGAGCGTCAGCCCCGCCGCCAGGGCCTGGATCAAAAAGTTCTGTGTGATCAAGGCGCGGTTTGGCAGACCGAAGGAGATGTTAGATACGCCCAGAACGGTCTGGAGCCCCAGCTCCTGCCGGACGGTGCGCACCGCTTTCAGGGTTTCCTCCGCCTGCTCCTGCTGGGCGGAGACCGTGAGGGCCAGGCAGTCAATCCAGAGATCTTCCCTGGGAATCCCCTGGGCCAAAGCCGCCTTCAAGATGCGTTCTGCAATCTCCACCCGCTTCTCCGCCGTCTGAGGGATGCCGTCCTGGTCCATGGCAAGACCCACTACGGAGGCTCCGTACTTTTTCACGATGGGCAGCACCCGCGCCAGCACTTCGGGCTTCCCGTTGACGGAGTTCACCGCCGCCTTGCCGTTGTAGACCCGCAGTGCCGCCTCCAGGGCGTCTGGATTGGAGGAGTCCAACTGCAGTGGCAGAGAAACGGCGCTCTGGAGCTTTTTCACCACCCGGGGCAGCAGGGCCGCCTCATCCACCCCGGGACAGCCCACGTTCACGTCCAGAATGTCCGCTCCGGCCTCCTCCTGCTGGACGGCCACGTCCAGAATATAGTCCAGATCGTCCTCCAGCAGCGCCTGCTGGAACCGCTTTTTTCCAGTTGGGTTCACCCGTTCGCCGATGACCCGCACGCCGTCCAGCCGCACAGGGTTCACCGGCGTGCAGACGAAGCTCCCCTCCAGGCACCGCCGGGGCGCGGGCCGCTTCCCATCCAATGCCGCTTTCAATCGGCGGATATACGCCGGGGAGGTGCCGCAGCAGCCGCCGAAGACAGTGACCCCCGCCTCCAGGCAGGGCAGCAGCGCGGCGGCAAAGTCCTCCGGCCCCATGCCGTAATGCCCGTCCACCGGGTCGGGCAGGCCCGCGTTGGGCTTGGCCGCCACCGGCAGGCGGGTGTTCTCGCACAGCTCCCGCAGCAGAGGGGCCAGCTGGTCCGGCCCCAGGGAGCAGTTCAGACCAATGGCGTCGGCCCCTAATCCCTCCAGCGTGCGGGCCATGGAGGCCACGGTGCAGCCGGTAAAGGTGCGGCCGCTCTCCTCAAAGGACATGGTCACCAGCACCGGCAGGGCGGTGTTCTCCTTGGCCGCCAGCAGGGCCGCTTTGGCCTCGTAGAGGTCCGTCATGGTTTCGACGGCCACGAGGTCCGCCCCTGCCGCCGCGCCGGCGGCCATCATCTCCCGGAACAGGTCATAGGCCCGCTCAAAGGTCAGGCTCCCCAGGGGCTCCAGCAGCTCCCCCAGGGGTCCCACGTCCAGGGCCACCAGGGCTTTTCCATCCACGGCCCGTTTGGCTGTGGAGACGGCGGCGGTGACGACCTCCGAAACGGCGTGACCGGAACGGGCCAGCTTCAAAGCGTTGGCCCCGAAGGTGTTGGCGTAGACCACCTGGCTCCCCGCCTCCGCGTACTCCCGGTACACGGAGGCCAGCAGCTCCGGATCCGTGAGATTCAGCAGATCCGGCATTCTCCCGGGGAGCAGGCCCCGCTGCTGGAGGACCGTGCCCATGGCTCCGTCTAAAATCAGGATCTTATCACGAAAGAGATCAGTTCCCACAGTGTTTTCCTCCCTTGCGAAGCGCACAGTGTTCCCGCATCTGACAGTAGGCACAGCCTCGGATCCGGGCCATCTGGGGCCGGTCCGACAGGCCGACGACGGCCGTGACAGACTTCACCGGATTCAGCAGCAGACTCTCCGTCACCGTAAGCCCCAGCCGCCTGGGGGCGTCCAGAGCGGCGCAGATGTCCCCCTGGCAGGCCAGCGGCAGGTCCCCATAGCCGGGGCTGAACCGGTCCGTGCGGTACTGTCCCGGGAAACGGGCGGACAGCTCCTTTTCCGCCTCATCGCAGCCCTGCTCCACCAGGGCGCTGCCGCAGGCGTCCAGAATGACGGCCCGGGCCATATCCCGGGCCTGCATGGCCGAAAGGGACAGATCAAACCGGGCCCCCAGCGTACAGGCCAGCAGCGCCGCCCGACGGCACTGGGCCAGCATTTTGCGGGCGGTTTCACCCGTCAAAATTACAGCCGTGCCCCGGAGAAATATCCCCTCACCCTGAAAATCCAGCTCGCAGACCTTATAGACATATCTGGGCCGCAGACCGGCAGACAGCGTCTCCGCCTCCGCCTCTACCTGGCGCCGCAGCGTTTCCGGCGCGTCCGCCGCCCCCAGGTACCGCAGGGCCTCCTCAAGTAAATGGGAGCTCAAATCCCATCCCGCCCTTCCGCAGAAAATACAGGTGCAAAGAGATGCACCTCTGTGCGTTTTGCTGAGAATTTTACACCCTTTCCGGCTCCGCGTCAATAATTACCGCCCTATTCCCGGTATCCGGCCGTTTTGACGTCTCCTTTCAGGGCTTGACGAAAGGGGAGGTGAATTGTAAAATATGCTGGTTAAATTAAGCCCTGTTTGATAAATAGCGAAATACCCAACGGCACGGGATCTTTTTGCCGGCCAAGGCGATCTGACGCCGCCATACGTTATGTATGGCAAGAAAAATCACAGTGGAGCGTCGGAAAGAGCTCCACCGCCTGGGCATTTTGACGTTTTTCAAACGAGGCCCAATCCTGACCAAAAGGAGGGAACCGACATGCAAGCCCTTTCCACCCGCACGGCCCATTTCACCGACTCGGTGATCCGCCGCATGACCCGGATCTCCAGCCGGTACGGCGCCGTGAACCTCTCCCAGGGCTTTCCAGACTTCGATCCGCCCCAGGCCATCCTGGACCGGCTGGCCCAAACCGCCGGGGAGAACGTGCACCAGTACTCCGTCACCTGGGGCGCCCAGAACTTCCGGGAGGCCCTGGCGGAAAAGCAGTCCCGCTTCATGGGGCGGCCCATTGACCCCGACGGCGAGATCACCGTTACCTGCGGCAGCACCGAGGCGATGATGGCCGCCATGATGACCGTGGCCAACCCCGGCGACAAGGTCATCGTCTTCTCCCCCTTCTACGAGAACTACGGCGCGGACACCATCCTCTCCGGGGCGGAGCCCATCTATGTGCCCCTGACGCCGCCGGCGTTCTGCTTCGACCCGGAGACGCTGGAGGACGCCTTCCGCCAGCGTCCCAAGGCGCTGGTGCTGTGCAACCCCTCCAACCCCTGCGGCCGGGTATTCACCCGGGAGGAGCTGGAGACCATCGCATCTCTCGCAGCGAAGTACGACGCTTACGTCATCACCGACGAGGTGTATGAGCACATCGTCTACGCACCCCATCAGCACACCTATTTCGCAGCCCTTCCCGGCATGTGGGAGCGGACCATCTCATGCTCCTCGTTGTCCAAGACCTACTCCATCACCGGCTGGCGGCTGGGCTACACCATCGCCCCGGCGGAGATTTCGGAGCGAATCAAGAAGGTCCACGACTTTCTCACCGTAGGCGCGGCCGCCCCCCTCCAGGAGGCGGTGATTCCCGGCCTGCAATTCGGCCAGGAGTACTACGACGGCCTGCTGGCGGAGTACACCCACAAACGGGAGCTGTTTCTGGGAGGCCTGGACGAGCTTGGTCTCAGCCACAGCACCCCGGAGGGGGCCTATTACGTCCTGCTTGACATCTCCCGGTACGGCTTCGACAGCGACCTTGCCTTCTGCGAGATGCTGGCCCGGGACATCGGCGTAGGGGCCGTCCCCGGCTCCAGCTTCTTCCGCGAGCCGGTAAACCATCTGATCCGACTCCACTTTGCCAAGCGGGACGAAACTCTGCTGAACGCTCTAAACCGCCTGGAAGGGCTGAAAAAACTCTGAAAATCCGTATTTTTGGAGAGAATAAGAGGAAAAACACATGAACAACACAAAAGAACTGAAGGGCTTTGGAAAATACTGCGCGGAGCAGAACATCTCCTTCACCGCCCAGCGCATCTTTATCGACGGCCTGGGCGGCATGGCGCACGGCCTTTTCGCCTCGCTTCTGATCGGCACCATTTTCAATACCATCGGCGTGTATCTCTTCGACCTGAACTACACCCTCTGGGGCCAGGAGTTTGCCCTGCTGGTGGACTCCAAGTCCTTTGCCTATGCCGTACAGGGCGCCGCCATGGGCGGGGCCATCGCCTACTCCATGAAGGCGCCGCCCTATGTGCTCTACTCCTGCTTGGCAGTGGGCTACGCCGCCAACTCTCTAGGCGGCACCGGCGGCCCCCTGGCGGTGTTTGTGGTGACACTGATCGCCATCTTCTTGGGCAAGCTGGTGTCCAAACGCACCCCGGTGGACCTGATCGTCACCCCCACTGTCACCATCCTCTCCGGTGTGCTGGCGGCATCCCTGATCGCGCCGCCCATCGGTGCCGCTGCCAGCTGGCTGGGGGACCTCATCATGTGGGCCACCAACCAGCAGCCCTTCCTCATGGGTATCCTGGTCTCCGCCATTATCGGCGTGATTTTGACCCTGCCCATCAGCTCCGCCGCCATCTGCGCCGCCCTCCATCTGGTGGGGCTGGCTGGCGGCGCCGCCGTGGCCGGGTGCTGCGCCCATATGGTGGGCTTCGCCGTGGCCTCATACCGGGAGAACGGTGTGGGAGGTCTTACCTCCCAGGGCCTGGGAACCTCCATGCTCCAAGTGCCCAATCTCCTGAGAAAGCCCGTCCTCTGGGTGCCCCCGGTGGTTGCCTCCATCGTCAACGGCCCCGTGGCCACCTGTATCTTCCGTATGAAGATGAACGGCGCGGCCATCTCCTCCGGCATGGGCACCTGCGGCCTGGTGGGCCCCATCGGCGTCGTCACCGGCTGGCTGAGCCCCTCCGAGGACGCCCTGGCCCAGGGGGAGGCCGCCCTCTCCGCCGGCGCTCTGGACTGGATCGGCCTAGCGCTGGTGGCGGTGGTCATCCCTGCCGCCGTGGCCTGGCTGGTTTCGGAGCTCATGCGGAAAAAGGGTTTTATCAAGGAGGGCGACTACAAGCTGGATCTGTGAAAATTAGCCTTTACCATGAACTAGAGCAGTTTTCTGAAATAGGATAGCGGATTTGAAGGATGATACCCACATCAAAAGCATCATAGGCCCCCGGATCGGGGTAATGGAACTCCACCTGGAAACGGATGCCCA
>NZ_CAJULS010000119.1 GCF_910587525.1 uncultured Oscillibacter sp.
CGGGGACACTGCGGGTATGAACCGCATGCTCTAGCCAACTGAGCTATGCCGCCATATCTCGCCCGCAACGGGCAGAAATTACTATACCAGAAGAGGTGGGTTTTTGTCAAGTCTTCCCGGAAAAAAAATCAAAATTTTTTCTCGTGTCCGTCAGCAGAGGAAAACAGGCGGCGGACCCGAACCGCCCGCTTGACTTCACCGTTCCGCCCGGGGTATAGTATAGTCAACATATGCTGCAGGAGGCGATTTTATGCGCTTTGCGCTTTCACACGGTCCTTTGGAGGCCGCAGTCCAGACCCGCGGCGGCGAGCTGGTCTCTCTGCGCCGCGGCGGCACAGAGTACATCTGGAGCGGAGACCCGGCGTTCTGGTCCGGGCAGAACCCCATTCTCTTCCCCATCGTAGGCACTTTGAAAAACGGACAGGTGGATATTGACGGGCAGATCTGCCACATGTCCCGCCACGGCTTTGCCCGGAATCTGGACTTCACCCCGGCAGAACAGGGTGACGGCTTTATCACGCTGGAGCTGCGGGATAGCAGCGAGACGCTGACGCACTATCCCTTCCCCTTCTCTCTGCGGGTGCGGCACCAGCTGCTGGAGAACGGCTTCTCCACCGCCTTTACTGTGGAGAACACCGGCGGCAGCCCTCTCCCGTTCTGCATCGGCGCCCACACCGCCTTCCGCTGTCCCCTTCTGGACGGAGAGCGGTTCGAGGACTATCAGCTGACCTTCGACCGGCCCGAGGACGCCTCCACTCTGCTGCTGACTCCGGAGGGGCTGATCCGCGGCGGGGCGGCGGAGCCCATGCTGTCCGGCGGCGTCCTTCCCCTGAACTATGAGACCTTCCGGCGGCTGGACACCGTCATATTCCGGCAGCTCCAATCCGGCGCCGTCTCCCTGGCCCACCGGGAGACCGGCCGGGGCGTAAAACTGGACTTCTCCCAGTTCCCCATGGCGGCCTTCTGGACCAAGCCCGGCGCCCCCTTCCTCTGTCTGGAGCCCTGGCAGGGCTGCGCCGCCTTTGACAACGAAACCGGCCGTTTTCAGGACAAGCCCTTTGCCGTCACCCTGGCCCCGGGGGAGATGCGGACACTGGCCTACACCGTCACCCTGCTCTAACCGGCCCGAAAGCAGACAGCGGCGCAGCCCACCGTGATCACCAGACACCCCAGCTCCGACACCAGCGTGGAAAACCAGATCCCTCGGTCCCCGAAGAGGACGGGCAGCGTCATCAGACTGACGGCCAGCAGCACCAGGCTCCGGCTGAGGGAGATGGTAAACGCCGGGACGGGCCGCTCCACGGCGGTAAAGAAGGCGGCGAAAACCACGTTGAACCCCACTGCCAGAAAGGACCATGCGTACATCCGCAGGGCGGAGACGGAGTAGTCAAAGATGGCGCTGCTTTGCTCCAGGAACGCCCCCACGATCAGTGGCGCCCCCAGCTCCCCCAGGGCAAAGGACAGCCCCGCAAACACCGCCGCGGCGGCCAGGCCATACCGCAAAAGCCGGCGGCAGTCCCGCCGCCGCCCCGCCCCCAGGGCGTAGCTCACCAGGGGCTGCATTCCCTGGGCGGTGCCGGTCATAGTCATCAGCACCAGGGTGTTCACGTAGCTGATGATGGTGTAGGCCGGCAGGGCCTGTTCCCCGATGAAGCGCAGGATGGTGTGGTTGAAGAGGAAGATCACCAGGCCGTTGGACAGCTCATTGAGCCCCTCGGAGAGGCCCAGGGGGAGGATGCGGCGGTAGGCTCTCAGGTTCCAGCGGAACCGGCCCAGCCGCAGCCGCTCCCGGTGGGTGAGGAAGTAGGCCAGAAACACCGCGGCGGAGGTCACCTGGGCCAGGCCCGTGGCCAGGGCCGCCCCCCACACGCCCCAGCCCAGGCCCATGACGAACAGGGCGTCCAGAGCCACGTTCATCACCGCGCAGGACGCCACGCCGATGGTACTGACCTGGGGCGCGCCGTTGGCCTTCACCTGGACCTCCAGGTTGTAGGACACGGTGAAGAACACGGCAAACACGGCGATGGTGCCCACGTACTCCTTCACATAGGACAATGTGTCCGGCGTGGCCCCCAGAAACAGCGCCGCCCTCTCCAGATTCAGCAGCACCAGGAGCGTCAGGACCAGGCTCACGCACACTGTCACCGCCAGATTCTGGCTGAAATAATTCCGGGCCTCCTCCATCTCCCCCCGGCCCAGGGCCACGGAGATCACCGTGGATGTGCCCGTGGCCAGCAGGATGCCCACCATGAAGACCAGCGACGTAAAGGGGGCGGACAGGTTCACCGCCGACATGGCGGTCTCCCCCACTCCCCGGGCCACAAACACGCCGTCCACCATGGTGTACAGGGAAAAGGCCCACATGGACGCAATGGACGGCACAACAAACTTCAAAAACTTCTTCCGCAATTCCAACTGAACAACCTCCTATGCGTACATGATAAACCCTCGTATTATCCGAAAGTCAACCCCCAGGAGGAGGAAAATGAAAGACCTCTACAAAATCCACGAGATCGCCCGGCTGTTTCATCTCCACCCGGACACCCTGCGCTACTATGAGGAGAAGGGACTGCTCCACCCGGTCCGGGGAGAGAGCAATTACCGCATGTACACCATCCAGGACATCTGCACTCTGAACGTCATCCGCTCCCTGCGGGAGCTGAGTCTCCCCACGGAGGAGATCCGGGCCTACCTGGAGCGCCGCAGCGTGGCGGAGACCCTGAACTTTCTGGACCGCCAGGAGGCGCTGCTGGAGGAGAAGCTGGCGGCGCTCCGGGCCGCCGGGCAGGAGGCCCGGCAGCGCCGGGCGCGGCTGGAGCGCTACCGGACCGTACCGGAGGGTCAGGTCCGTCTCACAGAGGAACCGGCCCGGCCCTATGTGTTTTTGCAGGAAAACGTGATATTGGAAAAGGAGATCGACTTCTTGCTGAAAAAGCTGGAGGGGCAGCATCAGGACTACATCAAGGTCATCGGCTCCCAGACCATGGGGGCCATTCTGGACGGCGGGAGCCTGAGGCGGGGAATCTGGAACCACTTCTCCTGTGTGTTCTTCCTCACGCCCTCCGGCGGCCCGCAGGACGCCCTGCTCCCGCCGGGGCGGTACGCCGGCCTCTTCTACCGGGGCGGCTACGACCATCTGAACCAGCACCTGGAGACACTGTTCCGGGGCGTCCGGGACCTGGGGCTCATTCCCGCCGCGCCGCCGCTGGAGCTGTACCGCATCGACGTCCATGACACCCGCCATGAATCGGAGTACGTCACGGAATTACAGGTGCTGGTAAATGACTGACCGGTCCCGCCATAGTGGCCGCAGGCGAAACTGAAAACCGGCGGGCCAAAGGCCCCGCCGGAAGGGCCGGGACCTTGCGTACCGCCATATCATACCGAAAACAGCCGGGAGATGTACTATGTTCGACTACCTGATTCAAAACATCCGCATTCTGGACGGCTCCGGCGCTCCGGCGGTCTCCGGCGACGCCGCCCTCTCCGGCGGGATCATCGCCGGCGTGGGGCGGCTCAGCGGCGCGGAGGCCGCCCATGTCATCGATGGCCGGGGCCGCTTTCTGACGCCGGGCTTCATCGACATCCACCGCCACGCCGACGCCGCTTTGTTCCGCCCCGGCTTCGGCAAAGCGGAGCTGGCCCAGGGACTGACCACCATCATCAACGGCAACTGCGGCTTGTCCCTGTCCCCGGTGTCCGGCCCCCATCGGGAGGCGGTGCTGGATTACCTGGCTCCTATTGTGGGCCGGACGGAGGAGGACTTTCCCCGGCTGGCGGACTACCGCCGCCGGACCAATGAGGCGCCCCTGCCCCTGAACACCGGGATGCTGGCAGGCATGGGCACCCTCCGCGCCTGCGCGGCGGGCTTCCGGGACGGAGCGCTGACGGACGGGGAGTACCGCCTGATCCACGCCGCCCTGGAGGAGGCCCTCTCCGACGGAGCCCTGGGCGTCTCTCTGGGCCTGGGGTACGCCCCGGAGTGCTTTTACACTACGGAGCAGCTGATCCGGGCCCTGGCCCCTCTGCGCCGCTCCGGCCGGGTCATCACCGTCCATATGCGCCAGGAGGGGGACGGCGTCGTGGAGGCCCTGGCGGAGATGCTGGCCGTGGCCCGGGCATTGGAGACGCCGGTGGAGATCAGCCACCTGAAAGCCATCGGCCGCCGGAACTGGCGGAAGGCCGTGCCCCGGATGCTGGAGATGATCGCCTCCGCCAGGGCGGAGGGCCTGGACGTGGCCTGCGACGCCTACCCCTACCCGGCCGGGTCCACCCAGCTGATTCACGTTCTGCCGCCGGAGTTTCAGGCCGGAGGCGTGGAGGCCCTCACCGCCGCTCTCCTAGATCCCGAGAGCCGCCGCCGGATGCGCCGGCGGATGGAGGAGGGCACAGACTTTGAAAACATCGTGTCCCTGGTGGGCTTTGAGAACATCCACGCCGCCTCCCTCCGCCTACCGGAGCACCGGGAATGGGAGGGCCGGACCCTGGCGGACATCGCCAAGCGCCAGGACAAGGACCCCTACGACGCCCTGTTCGACCTGCTGGCGGCGGAGCGGTGCGGCGTGTCCATGATCGACTTCATCGCCCATCAGGCGGATGTGGAGGACATCCTCCGCGCCCCCTTCTCCGGCGTGATCTCCGACGCCACCTACCCGGAGGGACTGCCCCACCCCAGGGTCTACGGGGCCTTCCCCCGGCTGCTGGAGACCTATGTGCGGCACCGGGGCGTGCTGACGCTGGAGGAGGCGGTCCGCAAGCTCACCCGCCAGCCGGCGGACCGCTTCGGCCTCACCCAAAAGGGCCGGATCGCGCCGGGAGCGGACGCAGACCTGTGCCTCTTCGATCTGGAGAATATCCACGAAACCGCCGCTTGGCAGCGCCCGGAGCAGCTGGCGGAGGGCATGGACTGGGTGTTTGTGAACGGCTTCCCCGCCATTCAGGAGGGACAGTTCACCGGACTGAGAGCCGGGCGGCACCTGTGACGCCCGAAAACTGTTTTTGAGAGGAGCGCTCTATTATGAACCAACCACTGATCGAGGGCTGCGTGGACTCCTACGCCTCCGCCGCGGCGGCGGTCATAGGCGGCGCAGACCGGCTGGAGCTGTGCGCCAATCTGGCCATCGGCGGCACCACCCCCTCCCCCGCCCTGTTCAAGCAGGTCCAGCGGGACTGCGAAATCAAGATCAACGTCCTCATCCGCCCCCGCTTCGGCGATTTCCTCTACTCTGAGCCGGAGATGGAGGAGATGTGCACGGAGATTCGGGCCTTTCAGGCCCTGGGGGCCAACGGGGTGGTCATCGGCTGCCTGACGCCGGAGGGCGGTCTGGATGAGGAGAAAATGCGCCGTCTGATGGACTGCGCCGGGGAGATGGAGGTGACTCTCCACAGGGCTTTCGACATGGCCCGGGACCCGCTGGAAACCCTGGAGGCCGCCGTCTCCTTAGGCTGCCGGACCATTCTCACCTCCGGACAGGCCTCCTGCGCCCCGGCGGGGCTGGAGCTCCTGCGGACTCTTCGCGCCCGGGCGGCGGGGCGGATTGACATCATGGCCGGCTGCGGCGTGAAAAAGGAGAACATCCGCCTCCTCCATGACGGCGCGGGAATCACCACCTTCCACACCAGCGGCCGCGGAGCGCCCATTGACAGCGGCATGGTCTACCGCAAGGCCGGCGTCTCCATGGGCCTGCCGTCCCTTTCGGAATATGAGATCTGGCAGACAGACCCGGAGGAGTTCCGCCTCTGCGCGGAGATTGTCCACGGGCTGGAAAAATAAAACGGCAGAGCGCAAAAAGAAGAGGTTTCCGGCCTCTTCTTTTTGCGCTCTCTCAGATCAGCCGGCGGAGCACCGGCAATTTGGAGAAGCTGAACGCCGCGCATGTGCTGACCACGCAGACCGCGGCGATGTTGAAGACCACCCACCACACCAGCGGCAGACCGCCCCCCAGGCGGCCCTCCGCCGCCACGAGGATGTCCAGCACCAGCACATGGATGAAATAGATTCCAAAGGTCAGACCTGCCAGCCGGCGGGCCCAGCCCGCGGCGCGGGGCGGCAGCCGGACCCCGTGCTCTTTCAAAAACAGGAACAGTGCCCCGGCTGTCATGTACTGCATGATGGAGTAGCCCTCGCTGAAATAGAAGGAGATCTTCTCCGTGGAGGAATACCAGTAGTTTCCCCAGGTGCCGCCCACCATTCCCACAATGCCCAGCAGGTAGATGGCCCTCCGCAGACGGGGCGGGATGTCCCGCGTTCCCAACAGGTAGCCCAGCAGATAGAACCCCACGTACCCCTCCACCAAGGCCAGGAAGGGCGCGATGCGGAAGACTGGCTGCACCACGTTGATCAGGCGGAACACCGTGGGCTGGAGCAGGACCACCGCCAGAAACACCAGCAGCTCCTTCGTGCTGGAGTGGTCCACGATCTTTTTCAGAAACGGGGTCAGGAGATAGAGGCCCATGATCTGGTAGATGAACCACAGGTGGTATTTGCTGCCCTGCTGTACCAGCTGCTGAAAAAAAGGCAAAACGCTCCAGCTGCCCTTGATGACACAGCCCTCCAGATAGTACATCGCATCCCAGACCAGAAATGGCCCCGCCAATTTCAAAAACCGCTTTTTATAGAAGGACCTGACATCCAGGGCCCCGCTGCCGGAGAGCAGCAGGAATCCGCTGAGCATGAAAAAAACCGGCACGCCCATACGGCCAAAGCTGTTGATGACAGAACAGAGCCACCAGGTCCGCGTGCCGTATATTTCCGTATGATTGATATAACCCACCACACAGTGCAGCGCGATCACCAGGCAGATAGCGAGGTATCGGAGCACGTCTATGTAGACAATACCCCCCCCCCGCATTTGTCACTTAATCGTAGCTCTATTTGCCGATTTTCCATAAAATCACCCGTTTTCTTCACTTTTTCATCGTTTTAAGCAGGGGTGGACAACATGTCCGCCCCTGCCCGCGTTTAGATCTTATGCCAGAGCCACGGTCCGCTCCCGGTCCCGGCGCTCCCAGATGCGGCCCTCCGGAGCCGCAGTCTCCTGCCGCTCCGCCAGACGCTCCCGGCCCACCGCAAGCATCAGCTTGATGCGGTTCTCCTGGTTCACCCGGGTGGCGCTGGGGTCGTAGTCAATGGGGGTGATGTTGGCCT
>NZ_CAJULS010000120.1 GCF_910587525.1 uncultured Oscillibacter sp.
CTCCGCAGCGAGGGCAAGGAGTATGTGGTCCAGGACGGCGACATGATCTACTTCCGTTTCAATGTCTGATATGACGGAGCTGGAACGCCTGGCGGCCTATGACCGCATGTACAAAGACCTCCTGCGGGAGCAGGCGGGTGTGCTGGAGAAGCTGGAGGCGCTGCGCAGCGCCGGAAAGCAGCGGGGCGCCACCTGCCAGCAGCTGCTGGCCCAGAAGCTGACGCTCCAGAACCTTATCGGCAGGTTCGAGATCTACGGCATCAGGCCGGAATAGACGTAAGAGGGGCGGACACCTGCGTGTCCGCCCCTAAAATTTTTCCTGACTCTTGAAACAATTGGGGCCCTCCGGACGTATTATCAGTGAAAGGCGCTTTTCAACCGAAATATTGATAAAAGGAGGCATTGTTATGAAAGACCGGGAAGTTTTTCTCCGCAATGCCATGGAGGCCCACGGCGGGGCGGTGTACCGCCTGGCGCTGTGCCGCCTCCAGAACACGGCGGACGCGGAGGATGTCTACCAGGACGTGTTCCTCCGCCTGCTGGGGGAGGAGGGCCGGGATTGGGACGGCGAGTATATGAAGGCCTGGCTCCTCCGGACAGCGCTGAACCGCTGTGTGGATATCCAGCGGTTTCGCCTAAGGCGGACGGCGCTGTCCCTGGACGAGGTGCCGGAGCTGGCCCGCCCCGCCGATGACGAGGCGGCGGAGCTCTGGCAGGCGGTGTCCCGCCTGCCGGAGGGGGAGCGGACGGCGGTGCATCTGCACTATGCCGAGGGCTACCGCACAGAGGAGATCGCCGCCATGCTGCATGTCCCGGCGGCCACGGTGCGCACCCGGCTCCGCCGGGCGAGAATGAGACTGAAGGACTTGTTAGGAGGTACGGACGATGAGCAGGAACAAGTATCAGAATGTAGTAGAGAACATCTGCGTGCCCACAGGGCTTGAGGAGCGGGTGCTGTCCGCCGCCCGGCGGCAGGGAATGGAGGGCGCGGAGGCTGGCCCCAGACGTTTGGCAAAGGGACGGTTCCGCCCTGTGATGCGCGCCGCGGTCTGCGCTGTGTGCGCACTGGCATTGGTGCTGGGGAGCATACACCTGCGGGCTCCCGCCGCTCCCGTGGACGCTGCCCCGGAGGGCGGGAATCCGGCGAGCGTCCGGCGTGGGGAGGGCCCCCAGGTGTTCCCCTTGTCGCTGTCCTTCGGCCTGACGGCCTACGCCGCCGGAATTGAGGACGGATACCCCGCCCGGGAGGACGGCGCCATTGCCTTCTCCATAGGTGACGGGATGACCAACCCCGGGGAGGGGGACTTCACCGGCTGCCTCTTCCAGGTCACCGGGGAGGATATCGCCTCCGTGTCCCTCTCCATCGACCGGGGCGGGCTGTACCGCTACCGGCTGCTGGAGAACCTGACGGAGGAGGAGCTGGCCTACTACCGCGAGCACATGGGCACGCCGGAGCTGGCCACCGCCGCCATCAGCCAGACTGACGACGGCGTGTGGTATATGCCGGAGATGTCGGCTCTGGGGAGCAGCGTTCAGGAGGACTACGACCCCGACATCCGCTATGGCTTCTGGGTCGCCCCGGAGGAGATGGCCTGGAACACGGGACTCGGCATCTCCACCGAGGCGCAGAGGGACGCCGACTACTTTGACGGCGCCGCCCTCACCGTCACCGCCGTGTTTGAAAACGGCGGGGAGAGCACCCGGGTCTACCGCCTCCACAGCGGCAATCTGAAGGTGGAGTGGACGGAGGACAATGTGCTCACCGTCCTGCCGGAGCTGGCAGGGGAGGAAGACCTCTGGGTATACGGCATCTACGCCGTGCCGGAGGAATAAGGAGCTTTTTCGGAGCGGACCGCCATTGGCGGCCCGCTCACTTTGTCCTTCCGCAGCCCGGAACGCAAAAGAAGATTGCAAATTATCCGCTGGTATGATACATTTATTATATAGCTGTTTTGGGAACACAGACAGCACGCAAGACACGGCGCAAGGCCGCGGAATGGGAGGAACAGCATGAAGATTGTATGTTTGGACATGGAGGGCGTTCTGGTGCCCGAGATTTGGATCGCCTTCTCCGAGGCCAGCGGCATTCCGGAGCTGCGGCGTACCACCCGGGATGAGCCCGACTATGACAAGCTGATGAAATTCCGCCTGGGAATTTTAAAGGAGCACGGACTGGGCTTGAAGGAGATCCAGGCCACCATTGCCAAAATTGACCCCCTGCCCGGCGCCAGGGAGTTTATGGACGAGCTGCGGACGCTGACCCAGGTCATCATCCTCAGCGATACCTTCGAGCAGTTCGCCAAGCCCCTGATGGAAAAGCTCAACTGGCCCACCATCTTCTGCAACTCTCTGGAGGCGGCGGAGAGCGGTGAGATCACAGGCTACAAAATGCGCTGCGAGAAGTCCAAGCTCACCACTGTCAAGGCCCTCCAGTCCATCGGCTATGACACCATCGCCGCCGGGGATAGCTTTAACGATTTGGGCATGATCCGGGCCAGCAAGGCCGGGTTCCTCTTCAAGAGCACGGAGCAGATCAAAAAGGACTACCCGGAGCTGCCCGCCTATGAGGAGTTTCCTGACCTGCTGAACGCCATCAAGGCGGCGCTCTGACCGGCGGAGAAGCAGCCATGGAGTTTGTAAAGCTCTGCTGGGAGGTGTTCGAGGGGCCGCTGGCAATTCTGGCCGCCCCTGCCATCCCGCTGCTGCTCATCTGCTTTGCGGGGATTGCCATTATGACCATTCGGGAGTTTCAGAAAAAATAGGAGAAGAGGAGATGCGACATGAACGAGAAATTCAAGGCCCTGGGCTTCTATCCCGCCGACATCCTGCTGCCAAAGGACGCGGACATGACGAAGTGGGCCGTGGTGGCCTGCGACCAGTTCACCTCTCAGCCGGAGTACTGGCAGGCGGTGGAGGAGACCGTGGGAGGCGCTTCCTCCACCCTGCGGCTGATTCTGCCGGAGGCGAAGCTGAACGACCCGGAGGTGGACAGCTGTATTGCCGGCATCAACGAATCCATGGGTGCGTATCTGGATCAGGGCGTCTTCAAGACGCTGCCGGAGTCTCTGATCTATATTGAGCGGACCCAGTCCGACGGCAGGGTCCGCCGGGGGCTTATCGGCATGGTGGATCTGGAGCAGTACGACTTCACCCCCGGCTCCGGAGCCCTGATCCGGGCCACCGAGGGCACGGTGCTCTCCCGCATCCCGCCCCGGGTGCGGGTCCGGCAGGACGCGCCCATCGAGCTGCCCCACGTGATGCTGCTGATCGACGATCCGGAGAGAACCGTCATTGAGCCCCTGGCCGGCGGGGACATGGAGAAGCTCTATGACTTTGACCTCCAGCAGGGCGGCGGCCATCTCACCGGCTGGCGGCTGGCGGCGGCCCAGACAGACGCCGTTGCGGATGCCCTGGCGGGCTTGTGCACGGAGGCGGAGATGGAGAAGAAGTACGGCATGAAGGGCGCGGCCCCCCTGCTGTTCGCCGTGGGCGACGGAAACCACTCCCTGGCCACCGCCAAGCAGTGCTACGAGAACCTGAAAAAGGTCACGCCCGAGAGTGAGTGGGCCGCCCTCCCCGCCCGGTATGCCCTGGTGGAGGTGGTGAACAACCACGACGGAGCCCTGACCTTTGAGCCCATTCACCGCTGTGTCTTCGGCGTGGAGCCGGAAGCGCTGCTGGAGGCATTCAAGGCCTATTACCCCGGTGCCTGCGAGGGCCGGGGGGAGGGCCACACCATCGCCTACACCTATGCCGGACACACCGGCTTTGTCACCGTGCCCCGGCCCAAAGTTCAGCTGGCGGTGGGCACCCTCCAGGCCTTTCTGGACGGCTATGTGAAGGACCACGGCGGCGAGATTGACTATATCCATGGAGATGAGGTCACCGATGAGCTGGGGAGCAAGCCCGGAAACATCGGCTTCAAGCTCCCCGCCATGGGCAAGGAGCAGCTGTTCAAGACCGTCATGGCTGACGGCGTGCTGCCGCGCAAGACCTTTTCCATGGGTCATGCCCAGGATAAGCGCTATTATGTGGAGGCCCGGAAGATCAAATAATAGAACGCCCCGCGCCGCCGGAAACGCGGCGCGGGGTGTCTTACAGAAAGAAGAGTTTATATGGAGGCCATAAAAAGACCCGCTCCGGCAAAAATCAACCTGGCTCTGGACATCTTGGGCCTCAGGCCGGACGGCTATCACGAGATGCGGATGGTGATGCAGACCGTGTCCCTCTGCGACACGGTGACTCTGGCGGAGGGGGAGAAGGGCTTCTCCCTGGATACGGACGGAGATTTTCTCCCGGCAGGGGGGAAGACGCTGGAGCAGCGGGCGGTGGAGGCCTTTTTTCAGGAGCTGGGACGTCCTTGCCCGCCTCTGGCTGTCAGTTTGAAAAAGCAAATCCCGGCCTACGCTGGCCTTGGCGGCGGCAGTGCCGATGTGGCGGCGCTCCTGCGCCTTCTGCGGGAACGGTATGCCCCGGAGCTGCCCACAGAGGACTTGGAGCGGATTGGACTGACAGTGGGCAGCGACATGCCCTTCTGCGTCCGTGGGGGTACCGCTCTGGCGGAGGGCCGGGGGGAGGTCCTTTCGGACCTGCCGCCGCTGCCGCCATGCTGGATATTGTTATGTAAACCAGACTTTGACATCCCCACGGCAGAACTGTTCGCCAGAGTCCGGGGCCGGGTGTTCCAGAACCGCCCAGATATTGACGGTATGATGGGCGCCCTGGAGGCGGGCAGCCTGGAGGGGGTCGCCAAGCGGCTCTACAATGTGTTTGAAGAGGTCCTGCCGGAAGAGATGCGGCAGGAGGTCCAGGGGATCAAAACGGTGATGCTTCGCTGCGGGGCTATGGGCGCGGCCATGAGCGGCTCTGGCCCTGCGGTATTTGGCATTTTCCGGACAGGGGAGGAGGCCGCCCCGGCCCTGGAGTCGCTGCGGAAGTGGTATGTCCGGAGTTTCGCGGCCCAGCCGGTGAGCTGGCTGGACAATTTATAGTAAGGTATAGTCAGCACACTTGAAAAGAATTATTCTGATTCTTTTCAACCTGGCGGCAGTAAAACTGCCGCCAGAGCCCGTATAAGCGGGCGTGTGTTTGATTCATAGTTGAGGCACACGGGCAATGCCCGTCCAGCAGGGCTTCGCCCCGCTGGTTGAAAATCCGCAATTTGCGGATTTTCAAGTGCTTCAACTATATAAGACAATTGCGTCCTTTTATCAAGAGTCGGTATAAAATCCCAGATTTCTGTCCATGCTTATGGTAAGCGCCGGAAGACCGGCCTACATAAGCAAAGGATGGAACTGGCATGAAAACCAAAATTGTCCCGGAAAACCGACTGAAATGCATTGAGATTGCCCTGCTGATCGGCCTGGCGGTGTTTCTGATCTCCGGCGGCCTGGCCCTGCGCACCCAGACCCGGCTGGCGGACCGGGTGGTGCGGCTTCACGTGCTGGCCAACTCCGATGGCGAGGAGGACCAGGCCCTGAAGCTGCTGGTGCGGGACCGGGTGCTGGCCCAGGCCACGGAGCTTTTGACCCAGGCGAAAGACCGGACGGAGGCGGAGACGCTTTTGCGGGAGGAGCTGCCGGAGCTGGAGGCGCTGGCGGTCCGGGAGCTGCGGGCCAACGGCTGCGCCTATCCGGTGACGGCGGAGCTGACGGACACGGAGTTTCCCACCCGGGAGTATGACGGCTTCACCCTGCCCGCCGGGGAATATCTGGCGCTGCGGGTGGTGATCGGTGAGGGAGCGGGGCGGAACTGGTGGTGCGTGGTGTTCCCGCCTTTGTGTACCGCCGCCTCCGCCGACGTGCCTGCCGCTGCGCTGTCGGCGGGTCTCAGCGAGGAACAGGTGGGCCTCATTACGGAGGAGGACCAGGGCTATGTCCTGAAATTCAAAGCTGTGGAGTGGTGGGAGCAGGTCCGGGTGTGTTTGGAGGGCGCGGCCACTTGAAAAGACGAGACATGCAGATGATGAACCGCCGCCGGAAATCTCCGGCGGCGGTTCCCGTGTGTTTCATTTCCGGCAAGGTGCCGCTGAATGGCCGGATGTGAAATGACACGTCAAAATGTCAGGACGGACAGATATCCGTTATGGATAACTGCCTGGTAAATGCAAATTCAGCGTTCTCTGATTGTGACAGCAATTTCATCTCCGAATGATTTGCATAGCTTGCGCCGAATCGCTTTCGTCACGCCAATGACATAATGCGGCGTACCCATTTTGATTACCTGCCCGTCATAGGGCTCATCATCAAAGGTTGCATGGACCAATAGCCTGCCCTTTCCGTATATGGCTTTGATATCATATGGAACTTCAATATATGCTGCGTCCATATCCTGATTTTGTAAAATTGTCGCGGTAAATCTCAGTTCCATCTTTCATTGACCTCGAAGACCCTGATTTATTGCTCCAATTATACCATGAGTATTTGTCCGGTTCAAGATTTGCCGGTGAAATCGCCAGGGGCATAAATTGGTAGCACCTGCGTTGAGCAGGAAGCTTCCTGTGAAAAGATTTGCTCTGCGGGCCCGGGTATGTTATCATAAAGGGGAAAAATGACGAAAGAGGACTTCCCTATGCTGTATCTTCTCATCGGCCGGGCCAAGACGGGAAAATCAGATACCATCCTTCACAGCATCCAGGAGCTGGGAGACAGCGGCCGGCAGATCCTGCTGGTGCCGGAGCACGCCTCTCACCAGGCGGAGGTGGACCTGTGCCGGATCTGCGGTCCCACTGCCAGCCGCCACGCGGAAGTGCTGAGTTTCCGCCGTCTGGCAGAGCGGGTGCTGGCTGTCACCGGCGGCGCGGCCCAGGTGACGCTGGACGCCGGCGGCAAGCTGCTGACGCTGCAAAAAGCGCTGCTGGAGACGGCCCCGGAGCTGACGGTCTATCGCCGTCCCTCCCAGAAGTCCGCCTTTTTGCAGCAGCTGCTGGATCTCTTTGACGAGCTTCGCTGCTATGAGGTCACGCCGGAGGTCCTGTATGAGCAGTCCCTGGAGATCGGCGGGGCCACCCGGGACAAGCTCCGGGACCTGAGCCTGCTGTACGGGGCCTACGAGGCCCGCCT
>NZ_CAJULS010000121.1 GCF_910587525.1 uncultured Oscillibacter sp.
ACTTCGTGGCCTGCCACGTGCCCGCCTATATCATCAAGGCCTTCCCCATGGTCCGCGATGTGAAGCCCGGCGGCACCTTCCTCATCAACTGCCAGTGGAGCGATGAGGAGGTCAACAAGCACATGCCTGCCGTGGCCAAGCGCTATATCGCCGAGAACAACATCCAGGTCTACACCATCAACGCCATCGACCTGGCCAAGGAGATCGGCATGGGCAAGCGCACCAACACCATTCTTCAGTCCGCGTTCTTCTCCCTGGCCAAGGTCATGCCCGAGAGCGAGGCCATCGGCTACATGAAGGACGCCGCCACCCACTCCTACCTGAAGAAGGGCCAGGACGTGGTGGATATGAACCACAAGGCCATTGACGCCGGCGCCACCGCCTACAAGAAGTTCGAGGTTCCCGCCGACTGGGCCACCGCTCAGGATACCCCCGACACCACCGTTCTGGAGGGGCGCCCGGAGCTTGTGGAGCAGGTCAGGACCATCCTCAACCCCGTCGGCAAGATGGACGGCGACAGCCTGCCCGTCTCCGCCTTCGTCAAGCATGTGGACGGCCAGTTCGAGCTGGGCGCCGCCGCCTATGAGAAGCGCGGCGTGGCCGTCACCGTCCCCAACTGGGACTCCACCAAGTGCATCCAGTGCAACAACTGTGCCTATGTCTGCCCCCATGCCACCATCCGTCCCTTCGCTCTCAGCGAGGAGGAGGCCAAGAACGCCCCCGACGCCGCCAAGATTGTGGACGTCAAGGCCGGCAAGGGCAAGGGCGTGTACAAGTACACCATGGCCGTGTCTCCTCTGGACTGCATGGGCTGCGGCGTCTGCGTGGGCGTGTGCCCGGTGAGCGCCCTGGCCATGGTACCCCAGGAGCAGGAAGCGGCCCAGCAGGATGTCTTCAACTACTGCGTATCCAAGGTCGAGGAGAAGGCGGATCTGCAGGACGCCACTGTCAAGGGCAGCCAGTTCCGCAAGCCCCTGCTTGAGTTCTCCGGCTCCTGCGCCGGCTGCGCCGAGACCAGCTATGCCCGCCTGATCACCCAGCTCTTCGGCGACCGGATGTATATCTCCAACGCCACCGGCTGCTCCTCCATCTGGGGCGGTCCCGCGGCCACCTCTCCCTACTGCACCAACGCGGACGGCCACGGCCCCGCCTGGTCCAACTCCCTGTTCGAGGACAACGCCGAGCACGGTCTGGGTATGTATCTGGGCCAGAAGGCCATCCGCGACCGGCTGGCGGACCGGACCCGTGACCTGATCGCGGTGCCCCACACCTACCAGCCCCTGAAGGATGCCGCTCAGAAGTGGCTGGACACCATGGAGGACAGCGCCGCTAACGGCGAGGCCGCCAAGGAGTATGTCAAGCTGCTGGAAGAGAGCATTATGTCTGTCGACAGCATCGTCGCCTTCACCTCCAGCCCCGACGCCGCCAAGGTCTTCGGCGATCAGCTGCCCAAGTTCCAGGCCCACGCCAAGGAGCTGAAGGCCAGCGGCGCCAAGTTCTGCGACTGCGACGCCTGCAAGCTGGTTGCTGAGATTTTGAAGGACAAAGAGTACTTGGCCAAGAAGTCTGTGTGGATCTTCGGCGGCGACGGTTGGGCCTACGACATCGGCTTCGGCGGTGTGGATCACGTCCTGGCTTCCGGCAACGACGTGAACATCTTCGTCTTCGATACCGAGGTCTACTCCAACACCGGCGGCCAGGCCTCCAAGGCCTCCAACATCGGCCAGGTGGCCCAGTTTGCCGCCGCCGGTAAGGAGATCAAGAAGAAGTCCCTGGCGGAGATCGCCATGAGCTATGGCTATATCTACGTGGCCCAGGTGGCCATGGGCGCCAACCCCGCCCAAACCCTCAAGGCCATCCAGGAGGCCGAGGCCTATCCCGGCCCGTCCCTGGTTATCGGCTACTCCCCCTGCGAGATGCACAGCATCAAGGGCGGCATGATGAACTGCCAGTCCGAGATGAAGAAGGCTGTGGAGTGCGGCTACTGGAACCTGTTCCGCTTCAATCCGGCCGCTGAGGGCGCCAAGTTCACCCTGGACTCCAAGGAGCCCAAGGGCGGCTATCAGGAGTTCCTGATGAACGAGGCCCGTTACAGCCGTCTGACCCGCGAGTTCCCCGACCGGGCCAACGAGCTGTTCCAGCGTAACGAGAAGGCCGCTATGGACCGGTACGAGCACCTGCTGAAGCTCAAGGCCATGTACGAGGGCTGAGGCGCAATCCCAATGTAAAAAAGGTCCCGGAGCAATTGGGCGGGCCTCATAAGGAAGTGCTTTCATCTTTGAAGAAGTGGCGTAGTCGGGAGGCTACGCCACTTCTTTCTTTGCCTGGAGAGTGGGAAGAATACCAATAAAGTTATAAACGATATCGACCTGCCGGGAGCGGTGGCCGCTGGACTTGTCCGGGGCGTGTACGTTGATAGGCTCAATAAAACTCATTCACAATAGCCGGGGTGAGCGTGTCAACCTCGCTGTACTTCTTCACCAGGGCGATAAACTGCGCTATGTTCACGGCCTGGGCCTGTTCCTTGTCCAATTCGGCATGGATGGCCTTGGCCTTTTTCGTCAGCGTGCGCTGTTCGGCCTCATAGGACTTGGACAGCTTGGAAAAACGCCCGTCTGAAAGTTTCCCGGATACATTGTCCTCAGAGAGCTTTTGTCAAGGGTAAATTTAGCAAAATGGAAAGCTGGGAGATAAATCAACTGCTTTTATCTCCCAGCTTTTTATATCCAGTTACATTATATCACAATACCCAATTCTGACTCTCGGTTTGCAATTGCACCATCCGGGCAAAGGCCCCGTTCTGTTTCATCAGCTCTGCCGGTGTGCCCGTCTCGGCCACCGTGCCGCCGGACAGCACCACGATCTTGTTGGTGTTCTCCACCGTCCTCATGTGATGGGCGGTGATCAGCACCGTCTTTTGCTCCACCAGCCGGGAGATTGTCTGCTGAATCTCCGTTTCATTCTCCGCGTCCAGAGAGACGGTGGCCTCGTCCGGCAGGATGATGGGAGCGTCCTTCAAAAGCGCACGGGCGATGGAGATGCGCTGCCGTTCACCCCCCGGAGAGGGTAGAGCCGTTCTCCCCGATCACGGTCTGATACCCCTGGGGAAGCTTGGCGATAAACTCATCACACACGTCAATCCCCAGCACTCCGCTGTTTCTTGCAGGATATAATCAGCACAGCGGCCCGCTATTACGCATGGACCGTTTCCTGCCAGTTCCAGAATAACCTGCCGCTGAACACACCACAAATCATCTTAAACGGAATGCCCGTTGCAATCCCGGTCTGAGAAAGCACTGGCCAGCCAACTGCTGTGGGCGGCGTATTCGCCCCGCTCGGCAATATAATCTCTGGACAATCCGGTTGCTTCTTCCAGCTTTTCGATCTGTTCTGCACCATAGCTGGGATGCGCTCATCACCGAGGAAAAGGCACTCCGGCGGACAATCAAAACTGATTCCGCTGAGCTTCATCTGAAAACGAAAACCACGATTGAAGGGCTTTCTGATGATGATGTGTTGGAACTTCTGCGGAAAAAGTGGATCACTCCCATTGTGGACAGAATCCGCTCTCTGCCTGATGCGGTTATGGCGGACTTCATTGGCAAGCTGGAGGCCATCTGCAAGAAATATGAAACGACCTTTGCCGAGGTCGAGGAGGAAATTGCCGATACTGAACGCTCTCTGATTGCGCTTCTGGACAATCTGACGGGCAGCGAGTTTGACATGAAGGGCCTTGCGGAGTTCAAAAAACTGCTGGGGGGTGAATAATATGCAGAAAAAGGCCCGTGTACCGGCCATCCGGTTTGCCGGATTTGCGGATTCTTGGGAACAGCGTAAGCTGGGGGAGTGGTTTTCAGAGCGGGTGGAAAGTATGCCTGGCGGTGAGCTGATTTCCGTCACAATTAACGAAGGAATTAAGAGGTTTGCCGAACTTGGCAGACACGATAATTCAAACGGGGATAAGTCGAAATACAAGAAAGTTTGTGTTGGAGACATAGCCTACAACTCTATGAGAATGTGGCAAGGTGCAAGTGGATATTCTCCTTATGAGGGCATTGTAAGTCCGGCATATACGGTACTTGCGTCAAATCCGGGCATCAATTCACAGTGTTTGGCTTATCACTTCAAACTGCCAGAGATGATACATACTTTTCAAATCAACTCTCAGGGAATCACATCAGACACTTGGAATTTGAAGTTTCCAGCGCTGAGCGAGATAGAAATTTTTATATCTACGGATGAACGGGAGCAAGAGAAAATTGCTGCTTTCTTCCGCCACCTTGACCACCTTATCACCCTTCATCAGCGTGAGTATTTTTATATACACTCAGGAGGGAACCTATGCGAAGTGAAATAACAGAAAACGAGCTTTTTTATCGCTATTACGCTCAGTGGATAAGGGTCTACAAGGAAGGTGCTGTCCGCAAAGTCACAATGGATAAATACCTGATGACCCAAGCGTGGCTCGAAAAGCTCGTCCCCAACCTCAAATTGTGCGGGGTTACGCGAATGACCTACCAACAGCTTCTCAATGACTATGCCGCACAATATGAGCGGCAGACCACGATGGACTTTCACCACCAACTCAAGGCCGCCATCTTGGATGCGGTTGATGACGGCATGATTGAGCGCGACCCTACGCGCAAGGCGATTATCAAGGGCAAGTCGCCTACCCAGAAGAAGATAGTTGTTCCTAATACCATATATTTCCTGCAAACACTATCAAAAAAATCTATAAAATTTTTCGCACTTCTCTTGGCAAACGGCGAGTCATCGCCATATGGGGCAATCATGCGTTTTTTGAGATTGCACCGTCGTACGGCGCGGGGCTTACCGGAAAAGAGGGCAAAAATCCGCGGTTGACAAATTCGCCGCCGCTTTTTATAATATTCCTCAAAGCGATGATGGAGAGGGACGGGGACGCAGCCCCTCAGAGAGCCGGCGGGCGGTGCGAGCCGGCGGGAATTGTCCTCAGGTCCTATGGCTCCTGAGCCGGACGTTCGACAATGTAGGGCGTTTCGTGAGGCCGCGTTAAGGCAAAAGGGCTGTTGGGCCCTGAGGGGCGTCAGGCCGTGAGGCCGGCGCAATTTGAGTGGTACCGCGGAAGTGCGGGAAGCACTGAAATGATCCCCATACGCGTCTTGGCAAAAATTTTTTGCCAAGACGCGCTCGTTGATTGTTTCAGCGCATCTCTGGGCTTTCGTCTCAAAGAGAACTTCTTTGGGGCGAAAGCTGTTTTTTCGTCCCATGCAAACCGGAAAGGAGCGCGATTTCTATGAGCAATTACCGTCCAGAGACCATCTGTGTCCAGGGGGGATATGCCCCCGGCAGCGGCGAGCCCCGGCAGATCCCCATCATCCAGTCTACAACCTTCAAATATGCCACCTCCGAGGATATGGGCAGGCTTTTTGATCTGGAGGCCAGCGGTTATTTTTACTCCCGCCTGCAAAACCCCACCTGTGACCACGTGGCGGCTAAAATCGCCGCCCTGGAGGGGGGGACGGCGGCCATGCTCACCTCTTCCGGCCAGGCGGCCAACTTCTTTGCCCTGTTCAATCTGGCCTCCTGCGGGGACCACATTGTCTCCTCCTCCACCATCTACGGCGGCACATTCAACCTGATCTCTGTCACCATGGCGAAGATGGGGGTAGAGGTAACCTTTGTCTCCCCGGACTGCTCGCCGGAGGAGCTGAACGCCGCTTTCCGGCCCAATACCAAGGCCGTCTTCGGCGAGACCATCGCCAACCCCGCCCTGACGGTACTGGACATTGAGAAATTTGCCGCCGCCGCCCACATCCATGGCGTGCCTCTGGTGGTGGACAATACCTTTGCCACCCCCATCGGCTGCCGCCCCTTTGACTGGGGCGCGGATATTGTCACCCACTCCACCACCAAGTACATGGACGGCCACGGTGCCGCGGTAGGCGGGGCCATTGTGGACTCCGGAAAATTCGATTGGATGGCCCACGCGGAGAAGTTCCCCGGCCTCTGCACGCCGGATGAGAGCTACCACGGCATCACCTACGCCGAAAAGTTCGGAAAAGAGGGGGCCTTTATCACCAAGTGCACGGCCCAGCTCATGCGGGATCTGGGCTGCACCCCCTCCCCCCAGAGCGCCTTTTATCTGAATCTCGGGCTGGAGAGCCTTCACGTGCGCATGGCCCGCCACCGCGAGAACGGCCAAGCCGTGGCAGAGTTTCTGGCGGCGCACCCAAAGGTGGCCAGTGTCAGCTACTGCGGCCTGCCTGGGGACAAATACCACCATCTTGCAAAGAAGTATCTGCCCCACGGCTCCTGCGGCGTGGTGTCCTTCGAGCTGAAGGGCGGCCGGGAGGCCGCCGGCACCTTTATGAGCCGCCTGAAGCTGGCGGCCATCGAGACCCACGTGGCCGACGCCCGGACCTGCTGCCTCAACCCCGCCGCCTCCACCCACCGCCAGATGACCGACGAGCAGCTGCTGGCCGCCGGTGTTCCTGCGGGTCTCATCCGCATCTCCTGCGGCCTGGAGAGCAAGGAAGACCTCATCGACGACATCAACCAGGCATTGGAGGCTGTTGACTGATGCCCATTAAAATTCCAAATCAGCTCCCCGCCACCAAGACGCTGACGGCGGAGAATATCTTTGTCATGACAGAGACCCGGGCTGTCACTCAGGATATCCGTCCCCTTCAGATCCTGCTGTTGAATCTGATGCCCACCAAGGCGGACACGGAGACCCAGCTGGCCCGGGTTCTGGGCAACACGCCCCTTCAGATCGACCTGGAGCTTATCGCTCCCGCCGGGCACACTTCCCGCAACACTTCTCAGGAGCATATGCTGTCCTTTTACAAGACCTTTCCCGAGGTAAAGGACCGCACCTTTGACGGCCTGATTATCACCGGCGCGCCGGTGGAGCACCTGCCCTTTGAGGAGGTGGACTACTGGCCGGAGCT
>NZ_CAJULS010000122.1 GCF_910587525.1 uncultured Oscillibacter sp.
GAGAGCTATGAGATGGACGCCATTACGGCCTGCGTGGTGGGCGGCGTATCCATGTCCGGCGGCGTGGGCAAGCCCTGGGGGGTGGTGATCGGCTGCCTGCTGATCACCGTCATTGCCAACGGCCTGGATATCATGGGCGTCTCTTCCCACTGGCAGAAGATTGTCAAGGGTGCCATTATCGTCCTGGCAGTGCTGATTGACATTAAGGGGAAGGGTAAGAAGAACTGATTCGGTGTCAAGGGCAGAATGCAGACTGCTCTTACATATATACAATTAAGGAGGAGCTATTATGAGCAAAAAGAAGTTTTTTGCAATCCTGCTGACTTGCGCTATGGCGGTGTCTGTCCTGGCGGGCTGCGGCAGCGGCGAGACCCCTGCGTCCACGCCTGCCGCCGGCGGCGAACCCAAAGACAGCGCGTACAAAATCGCCCTGATTCAGCAGCACCAGACCAATGCGTTCCAGATCGCCATCACCGAGGCCGCTGAGGCCAAGGCCTCGGAATTGGGCGTTGAGCTGACCGTTCTGAGCGCGGACCAGGATGCCGCCGCACAGATCAGCCAGATCGAGCAGTGCGTGTCCGAGGGGTTCAATGCAATCCTGTTCGAACCCGTCGATCCCGACGGTCTGCGCGATGCCGCAAAGAGCGCCGCAGACGCCGGCGTGATTGTCGTGAACATCGTCTCCGTCTGCACCGACTGGGAGAGCGCCGGTATCTCCATCGTCTCCTACGGTGACAACGTCAAAGCCGGCGAAAACGAGATGCAGCATGTTGCCGACCTGCTGGGCGGCAAGGGCAACGTCGCCATTCTGACCGGTCCCGCGGCCTCTTCTGACTCTCTGGGCCGTTTGGAGGGCTATGAGAATGTCCTGGCGAACTATCCCGATATGGTTCAGGTGGTCGCTCCCGCCGATTGCCAGTGGGATACCGCTCAGGCGCAGACCACCGTGGAGAGCTGGCTGTCCGCTTATGATCTGGACGCCATCGTATGCCAGAACGATGGCATGGCCGTCGGCGCCGGAAACGCGGCAGGCGCCAACAGCGGCATTGTGATCACCGGCCTTGACGGCACGCCTGACGGCTATGAGGCGATCAAGGACGGCCGTATCACCGGTACTGTGGCCCAGGACGGCGGCGCAATGACTGCCAATGCCCTTGAGGCGGCGGTCACCCTGCTGGACGGCGGCTCTCTGGAGAGCAATGTTCTCATCACCGACAGCGTCTGGATCGACGCCTCCAATGTCGCGGACTACGAATAAGCCGTTTCCACGGATTGCCCCTTGGCAAACCGGCGTGAAGGGATTATAATGTAAGGAAAGGGAAAACGGCTGCGTTTTCCCTTTCCTTATACAAAAGAGGGGGGGATTGGCCATGTTGAAAGTTGTCCTGGCGGATGATGAGAATAAGATTATTCTGCTGCTGCAAAAGCTGATCGACTGGAAGCAGCTGGGCTATGAAATTGTCGGCACGGCCAACGACGGCCTGCGGGCTCTGGAGCTGGTGGGCCAACAGCAGCCGCACCTGTTGATTACGGATGTCCAGATGCCGGGGTGCAGCGGAATTGAACTGATCCGGCGCGCCCGGGACCTGCAGCCAAACCTGCATTTTATCATTATCAGTGGATATCGAAAATTTGAATATGCGCAGAACGCTCTGAAATACGGCGTGGAGGACTATCTGCTCAAGCCGCTCAAGCAGGAGGAACTGGCCGGCATTTTGCTGCGGCTGAGCGACAAGCTGGGAGAGGAGGCCGTACTGGAGCTCCGGCTGAAGAAAAGCGGCGAGCAGCAGCAGGAGCTGCTGATGGATGCTCTTCAGAGCGCGGCAAAGCGGCAGCAACCGTTCCTGGATGCGGCGCAGGCTGACGCGGGCTATGGGTTTCATTTTGCAGAGGGAACATATTTTGCCGCGCTGGTAAAGGTGGATGTCTCCAACGCCGCACAGTATCAGGACAGCTATCAGATTATGATGCAGCACGCGCTGGAAATTGTTCGACGGGAGCTTTCGTCACTGGCGGCGGTCTATGCCGCCGCTGCGCAGAAGGAGGGGATTGCAGTTCTGCTGCAGCTGGACGAGTATCGGGCCCTGGAAGTGAAGCAGTGCTTTACAAAGATCCGCAAGGAGATTGAAAAACAGCGGGATATGTTCTGGTATATTCGCTGCACGATCTGTCTGGGCGGCCGGAAGACCTGTCTCGAACAGGCCGGTATCTCCATGCGGGAGGCGCTCTGGCTCTGCCGTGACCGCCTCTGCCGGGCACAGTCCTGGTTGGATGCCGAGGGAGAGCAGACCTCCTTTGACCAGAGGTATTGCCTGGAGACGGCGCAGAAAAAGAGGCTCCAGGTGGCAGCGGAGTGTCTGGATGAGATACGCTTTGAGCAGGAGCTGGAGGAGAGCTTCCTCACCCTTTTATCCCAGCCAAATCTGAACGGCCAAATGGTTGAGGACTGGTTTTACCAGGTGTTGGAGGCCTGTCTCTATGGGATGCGGCAGAGCGGCCAGGTGAAGGAGCACTTTTCAGAGAAACTGACGGAGAAATTTTGGCTCTGCACAGATACGCGAAGCGTGTTCAGCCTGCTGCAGCAGGATGTCGTTCAGGAGCTGCGGCGTTTAGAGGATGAGCGGTCCCTGCGGGAGACGCGCCCCATTACCGAGGCCAAGCGTTATATTCAGCAGCATTACCGGGAATCGCTGCGGCTGGAGGATGTCAGCAGCGCCGTAGGCTTTAACGCCACATATTTCTCCACCCTGTTCAAAAAGGAGACCGGACAGAATTTTATGGATTATTTGACGGAGCTGCGGATCAACAAATCCAAAGAGCTGCTGTGCGGCGACCAGTTGTCTGTCCAGGATGTGGCGGAGATGGTGGGGTATCGCGACCTGAAATACTTCTCCAGACTGTTTAAGAAGACCACCGGTGTGAGTCCGTCAGATTATAAAAAGCTGTATAAGTAGGTGACGCTATGTGGATGTGGGCTGGGTGGAAATTGAAAAAAGCGCTCCGGCACTATTGGAATGACCGGGATCTGGAAGCCGTTGTGCAGACGGACTGGGGAAAAGAGCCGCTGCTGAACATCTTCTTTTCCGATGTTAAAGAGCGCCTCTATGGCGAGGAGATCACCCGGCTGCGGCAGAAGCAGGCGGAGTATCTGGCGTTGCAGAACCAGATCAACCCCCATTTCCTGTATAATGCGCTGGAGGCGATCCGGACAGACGCCCTGTTAGCGGACTGTGAGGACATTGCCGAGACCACGGAGGCACTGGCCTCATTTTTCCGCTATACCATATCCAATGTGCAGGAATATGTGACGTTTTCAGATGAATTGGACAACGCAGAAAACTATTTTACGATTCAGCGGTGCCGTTTTGGAGATAAAATATCCATGGAGCTGGAGCTGGAAAATGAGAAGCTGCTGGAGGCGCGGATGCCGAAGCTGATTTTGCAGCCCCTGCTGGAAAATGCGGTATCCCATGGACTGGAGGGGAAATTGGGCCCTGGTACAGTCCGCATCGCGGTGGAGAGCAGTGACCGCACATTGTTTCTGCGGGTGCGGGATGACGGCATTGGCATTGCAGACGAGCGGGTAAAGCAGCTGAACGAGCAGTTTGCGGAGAACAGCGGAGCGGTGATCGGACAGCAAAAGGGCGGAATTGCCCTGCGCAATGTGAACAGCCGGATTCAGCTGATGTTTGGCGAGAACTACGGCCTTCGCATTTTCAGCGCGGTGGGAATCGGTACAGAGTGCTGCGCGACGCTGCCGCTGCTGTTTCAGGAGGAGTGACCGCCCATGAAAGAAGAGTTGATCCGTGTCGAACACGGCTGTTTTCAGAGTGAGGATGAGGAATATTACTTTGATATCTCCATTGCCAGAGGGGAGTGTATCGGCATCTATGTGGACGATCATCTCACCTCCGGCACGGCGTATCTCGATATTTTCAAGGGCTGTACCCACATGAAACGGGGCAAGGCCTTTTCCTGCGGCTGCCGGGTTGGCGGACAGGCACTAGAGCGCTGGATTCTGCAAAAGAGCACCATTGTGGACAAGTACCGCTTCGAGTCCAGGGAGCTGACTGTACGGGACTTCTTGCTGGCGCTGTGGAAGCCCATGAACCGGGAGCAAAGAAAAGGCGTGGAACGGAGCCTCCGGAGTCCGGAGGCTGTGTCCATGATGCAGCGGATGGGGCTGCTTCTTCCCATGGATTTGAGCCTGGCAGAGGTTTCCATGCTGGATTATTATGGGCTCTGCGTCTTTCGGACGTGGCTCTGGAAGAGCGAATTGCTGATTCTGGATCGGATTACCGAGGTTTTGCGTCAGAGGGATCTGGAAAAGCTGATGCAGTATGTCCGGATGTTGCTGGAGCACGGAACCGCAGTCTTTCTTTTTGATTTAGATGAGACGTTTATGTACCGCTACTCCGGCCGAATCGATGTCGTCAAAAACCGAAAAACCTGTTACCGGCTGTATCCGGAGGAGTATGGGGAGAAGCTGTATGAGATTCTCGGCTGGAAGTGCCGCAACAGCGGGACAAAGCGGACGGGGCAATACAAAGGGGCCGGTGCTGTGCTGTGTGTGTCCGAGCTGGCATTTCCCGGAATGCCGCTTTTGAATTTTCAGATTTGCGGCGGGGAGATCGCCTTTTTGAGAGATGAGAATTACAGTACCGCAGTACGCCTGCGAAACTGTTTTCTGGGAGAGCAGCGCTGGCTGAGCGGTACCTTCTGCCTGATGGGAACGGCGTACACCCATGGGGAGCTGGCAAAGCTGATTGGCACGGAGATTGGGATCCAAATCGAAAGGCCGGACCGCTCCAATGGCGTACTGTTTGACGATCTGACCGCGCTGGACAATTTGAGCTCCTTTTTGCTTCCAAAGGCGGGCAAGCGGATTGCGACCAGGCGGGTCCTGGAAAATATTCTGGACGAGGCGTCCTGCTGGTTTGACAGAGAGGATCTGCAAAAGCCTCTGCGAACATGGACGCTACCCCAGCGCCTGCGTTTTTCCTATTACAAATGGTATCTTTTGAATCCCAAGCTGCTGATTTGCTTTTTCCCCTTCGTTGGGCAGGAGACGGCCCATCACGAGATGATCCTGAATATGTTGGTGACCTGCGCCGAAAGGGGGATGGCCATCTGGGTAGTGTCCTCCGGAATTGATGCCATCTGCGAAAAAACCGAAAACTATGAGTTCCTTAAGCGTCTGCGCTATGTTAACTGACGGATATTCGACAGGACAAAAGCAGCTGAGTCTGATTTTGTGCGCCTCTGCCCTTACAAATCGAGGGCAGAGGTGTCATCATACAGTTAAGATTTCTTGAGATGTAATGTATAAAGGGTGGTTTCACCAGTTCGTATCACCACATAAATATATACTCGATGGTTTTCACGCTCTTTCTAGCTGTTCTCTGCATAGTATCCTTTATTCTTCCTTTTTGCTTTATTTGAAAAATAACCGAATATAATCCTCCACATCCCGCCGGCTTCCCTGGAAAGGCCCCGGCGTCTCCATCTTCAAAGAGACCAGCGCCGTACAGTACAGCAGGGCCTCCGCCACGCCTGCCCGCCGGCGTTCCGTGATGTATCCGGCAAAGGTGGTGTCCCCCCGGCCGGTGCGCCCGGAGAGATTCCGGGACTTGATGGGGCAGGTGTGGATCTCCCGCCCGTCATAGGCCAGCACCTCGGTGTTGTGGGTGATCAGAACCTCTTTTGCGCCCCAGCTGTGGAGCAGCTTCGCCGCCTCCGCCCGGTCGGTGAGTCCGGTGAGAATCTCCGCCTCCGCCGCGTCGGTTTTCAGATAGTCGATTACCGGCAGGTACTCCCGCTTCTCCGCCCAGTCGTGAAAAGCCATGGTCCTGTCCGCCTCCACATGGCGCAGAAGGCACTGCACGTCCACCGCCACCTTGCCGTGCTTCGCCGCTTCGGTGAACAGCGCGCCGTCAAAGTCTCCGTAGACCAGGCCGGCAAAGTGGTAGATGTCCGCCTCAACGTCCGGCAGTTCCTCAAAGCGGAAGGGATCGCACACCCCCATGGAGGTGCAGGCGCGCTTTTCCTTGTCGGCGGTGAAGTACTGGTTGCGGATGGAACACGTGGCCGCGGAGGGACTCCAGTAGACGTCCGCCCCGGAGTCCCGGAACCGCTCCTCCACATCGGCGTCGGCGGGATTCAGCTTCGTGAACACCGCCGTCCGGTTCCCGCTCCCGGCCGCCGCGAAGCCGGAGGCCACCACAGCGCCTCCAACCTCCCGGCGCTCGTTGCCCTGATAGTCGATGTTATGGTCCAGAGAGACCGGACCGATCACCAAAACGTCGTAATATTTTCCTGCCATATTCCGCCTCCATACACAGATTGAAAACACGGGGAGCGACGGACGCCCCCCGTGTTTTTCAGGCCGCCTCTTATTTCAGCACCCGCACACAGCGGTCGATCAGCGTCATGTAAACCTGATCCCCCACGTCAAACCGGCGGGCCAGCTGGGGATTGTAGACCTCCACGATAACCGGCTTGTCTCCCAGCATCACCTCGTACTCCACCTTGGCGCCGTAGTAGGTGGCCCGGGCGACCACGCCGGGCAGGGGACCCTCCCGGTCGGAGAGCTGGACAGACTCGGGACGGACCGTCAGGCAGCAGGCGCCGCCCGCCTCCACGTTTTCCATCTTCCCGGGAACGGGAATGGAAAAGGTGTGGCCGCCGATCTCCACCAGGGCGGCTTCTCCGCGGCGGCCTTGGAACGTACCGTCGATGAAGTTGGCCTTGCCGATGAAGTTGGCCACAAAGCGGCTGTTCGGCTGCTCGTAGATCTCCGTGGGAGAGCCCTGCTGGCAGATGACGCCGTCCTTCATGAT
>NZ_CAJULS010000123.1 GCF_910587525.1 uncultured Oscillibacter sp.
CCACCGAGATCTACACTCTTTCCCTACACGACGCTCTTCCGATCTGGTCTTGGCGTGGTCCGGCCCGGCTTCCCCCGCCATGCGGTAGGCCAGCACCTGGTCCGCCTGACGCTGGACCAGCTCCTGCAGGGCGGTCTTATAGTCCCGCCGGCGCTCCTCCACCACCTCTTCCCGCTCGGCCTCCAGAAGACAGCGGTGAATCAGCTCTGACGCGGCGGCAATCCCGCCGTCCAGATACACCGCGGCAAACACCGCCTCCGTGGCGTCAGCCAGAATGGAGGTGCGGGTCCGGCCGCCGCCGGTCTCCTCCCCCCGGCCCAACTTCAAATAACTGCCCAAGTCCAGCTTCTGGGCCACCTCGAAGAGGCTCTGTTCGCACACCAGGGCCGCCCGGATGCGGGTCAGGTCCCCCTCCGGCAGGTCCGGGTGCTGTAAGAAGAGAAACTCCGCCGTCACAAAGCCCAGCACCGAGTCCCCCAGGAACTCCAGCCGCTCGTTGCTGCGCAGGCGGGCAGAACGGTGCTCGTTGGCATAGGAGCTGTGGCTCAGGGCCTCCTCCAGCAGTGTGGAGTCCCGGAAGGTATAATTCAGTTTTTTCTCCAGTTCCTGCATGGCTGACACTCCGAAAGGAAGCCCCGCCGCGGAGGCGGGGGTCCCAGTCCCTTATTTTACTTTGGCCGCGATGTAGTTCACCGCGTCGCCCACGGTCTTGAGGCTGCCCAGCTCTTCTTCCTGGATCTCGCCCACCTCAAACTCCTCCTCCATGGCCATGACCAGCTCCACCAGGTCCACGGAATCGGCGCCCAGATCCTCCTCAAAGGCGGTCTCCATGCTCACCTCCGCGGGCTCCATGGCAAACTGCTCCGCCACCAGTTCTCTCATCGTCTGAAAAATTTCCTCAACGGACATACGTCTCACTCCTTAGAGAATTATAGTCTGGGGTAATCATACGGCACAGCGGCATGTCTGTCAAGAGGATTTCAATTTTTTTCCGTGTTTCGCTCCACCTTCATCAAACTGATGTTATTTTCGATGTCAGCGATGAAGCCGCTCTCGGCGTACTCCACGGCCCGCAGGATGGCGTTTGTGACGGCCCGGGCATCGGAGGAACCGTGGGCCTTGACCACTGGTTTGGAGATGCCCAGGAAGGGGGTGCCGCCCACCTCGCTGGGGTCCACCAGCTTTTTCATCCTCCCCATGTCCCCCTTCACCAGAGCGGCGGCCACCTTGGTCCTGGTACCGGAGAGGAACATCTTTTTCAGCTCTTTCAGCAAAAACTTCCCCACGCCCTCCACGGACTTGAGCATGATATTACCGGTGTAGCCGTCGGCCACGATGACGTCGGCCCCTCCCAGCATGGCTTCGTCCGCCTCGATATTGCCGGTGAAGTTGATCCTTTCGGCATCTCCCGCCTCTTTCAGCAGGGCGTAGGCCTCGTGACGCAGAGCGTCGCCTTTCTCCTCCTCCGCGCCGATGTTCAAAAGCGCCACCCGGGGCCGCTCCACCCCCAGCACGCGGCTGGCGTAATAGCTGCCAAGATACGCGAACTGGAGCAGGTACTCCGCCGTACACTCGGCATTGGCGCCGCAGTCGCACAGGATGGCCCGTCCCCCCGCCGTGGGGATGACGGGGCCCATAGCAGCCCGGCGGATACCCCGGATGCGCTTGACCAGCAGCGTGGCCCCGGCCAGCAGTGCGCCAGTGGAGCCGGCGGAGACAAAGGCGTCCCCCTCCCCGTTTTTCAGAAGGTTCAATCCCACCGTCAGGGAGGAGTCCTTTTTCACTTTGAAGGCAATAGCGGGGTCGTCGGAGATCTCCACCACCTCCGTGGCGTCCCGGATCTCCACGCCTGCGGGCAGGTTCTTCTCCCCGCAGGCCTCCACAGCCCGCAGCACCTCCGCCGCCCGGCCCACCAGGATGATATCCACGCCGTGGACCCGGCTGGCCTCCAGCGCCCCCTGCACGATGGCCTGGGGGGCGTTGTCGCCGCCCATGGCGTCTACGATGATCTTCATACCAGGACCTCCTCTTTGATGCTCTCAACGATGGCCAGCGACCGGGCCGAGAGCTCCGCGTTTTTATTTCTCTTCCCCTTCACCCGATGATCCAGGGGCGGCATGATCCCAAAGTTGATATTCATGGGCTGGAAGGCCGTTACGGACATGTTAGAGATGTACAGCCCCAGGGCTCCGACGGCCGTCTCCCGGGGAAAGTCCACCGGCGGCAGCCCCCGCAGGCGGCGGGCGGTCTCCACCCCCACCAGAAAGCCGCTGGCGGCGGACTCCACGTACCCCTCCACACCGGTCATCTGCCCGGCGAAGGCGATCCTCGGCTCTGATTTCAGCCGGTAATAGCGGTCCAGCAGCCGGGGGGAGTCCAAAAAGGTATTCCGGTGCATCACGCCATAACGCAGGAACTCCGCGTCATGGAGAGCGGGAATCATGGAGAAGACCCGCCTCTGCTCCGGAAATTTCAGATGGGTCTGGAAGCCCACCAGATTGTATACCGTGCCCTCCGCGTTATCCCGCCGCAGCTGCACCACGGCGCAGGGCTCCCGCCCCGTCCTGGGGTCCCGCAGGCCCCGTGGCTTTAAGGGGCCATAGCACAGGGTATCATGTCCCCGGCGGGCCATGACCTCCACGGGCATACAGCCCTCAAAGACCCTCTTATCCTCAAAACCGTGGACCTCTGCCTCCTGGGCAGTGGTGAGGGCCTGCCAGAAGGCCTCGTACTCCTCTCCGCTCATGGGACAGTTGACGTAGTCTGCCGTGCCTCTGTCATACCGGGAGCCAAACCACGCCAGGTCCATATCCACGCTCTCGGCGGACACCAGGGGCGCCGCGGCGTCGTAGAAGTGGAGGGCGCTGTCCGCCCCCAGCAATGCCCGGAGCCTGTCCGCCAGGGCGTCGGAGGTCAGAGGGCCGGAGGCCACTACCACCTCCCCGGCGGGGATATCCGTGACCTCGCCCTCCACCACTGTGATATTAGGGTGGCTGCGGACCCGCTCCGTCACCAAAGCGGCAAAGCCGTGGCGGTCCACCGCCAATGCGCCGCCGGCCTCCACCCGGGTTTCATCGGCGCAGCGCAGGATTAGGGAGCCCAGGCGGCGGAGCTCCTCCTTCAAAAGGCCCACGGCGTTTTCCAGCTGGTCGCTGCGCAGGGAGTTGGAGCAGCAGAGCTCTGCGAAGCTGTCGGTTGTATGCGCGGGGGTGCGCTTTTCCGGCTTCATCTCGCAGAGGGTTACCTGGATGCCCCGCTGGGCCAGCTGCCAAGCGCACTCGCTGCCGGCCAGGCCGGCGCCTATGACGGTTACGTTCATAAGGAATGCCTCCTTATTGTCTCGCCCCTGCGGGGGGACGGAGGGATACCGCCCCACGGGGGCGGGACGGGGGATTCCCGCCGCGGGCGGGGACGACGCACGGGCTTTGCCCAGCCATCACCATGGCTGAATTCTCCCCCGCCCGTCAGGGCGAGACCTAGCCCCGCTCCTGAGAGCGGCCCAGCAGGTAGTCAGTTGTGACTTCAAAGTAATCCGCCAGCTTGATTAGGCCCGGGATATTCGGATAATTCGTTGCAGACTCGTAATATTGGTACGCCCTCAATCCAATTTCCAAATATTGTGCCATTTCTGTTTGTGTCTTTTTGCGTTCCTTTCGCAATTCTTTTACCCGCTGCGCAAAAATTTCCATTGGTCACCTCTTGACATGCAGATTTTCTTCGTATATAATTACGAAGAAAATCTGCGTTATCGGGGGGAGTAATTATGACAGACGTAATGCAACTGCTCTATACCTACATTTTGGAATCCCGTGTCCCGGGACACATTGACCAGGCCAAATTCAAGCTGGAACAGCTTCGGGCCGAAAAGCTCTGCGAGAAGCTGGTAAGCACCCTCCCGGAGCCGGAGCTCCATACCATTGAGAACTATCAGCTCACCCTGGAAAACATCTCCGCCATGGAATCCGAGGCCGTCTTTCAGGCCGCCCTCCGCCTTGGCAGGGAATTGACTTAGCCCTCCGCCTTGGCGGCCTTCTTCGCCGGCTTTTTGGCCGCGGGCTTCTTGGCCGCGGGCTTTTTGGCCGCCGGTTTTTTAGCGGCCGCTTTGACGGCTGTCTTTTTCGCCGCTGTCTTCTTCGCCGCTTCCGGCGCCTTCTCCGCGGCCTTGCCGTCGGGCTCCGCCGCCTCCCCGGCCGCCTCGCCGGAGGCAGGCTTTTTGGGATAGCCCCGTTTGTCCTCCGGCAGGAAGTTGGGACACGCCTCGTTGATACAGAAGGGCCGCTTGTAGCCCCGGCCCGCCTTCTTGAACATGGTGTGCCCGCACTCCGGGCAGTCGTCCTTCACCGGCACATCCCAGGTCATGAAGTCGCACTTGGGGGCCCCCTCCCGGGCCGTGGTGTGCTCGCAGCAGTAGTAGGTATACTGCTTATTGGTCTTCTTGCTGGTGCCGGTGCGTTTCATCAGCCGCCCGCCGCACTTGGGACAGCGGCCCGGCATCTCCACCACCAGCGGCATGGTAAAGGAACAGTCCGGATAGCCCGGGCAGGCCAGGAAGCGGCCGAACCGTCCGGATTTCACCACCAGGTTCCGCCCGCACTCCGGGCAGATCTCCTCGCTGACCTCGTCGGGCACCTTGATCCGCACCCCCTCCAGGTCCTTCTCGGCCTGCTGGAGGTTTTTGTCAAAGTCCCCGTAGAAGCCCCGCAGGATCTCCCGCCAGGGGGCCTTACCCTCCTCCACGGCGTCCAACCGCTCCTCCATGTTGGCGGTGAAATGCAGATCCGCGATGTCGGTGAATTTGTCCTTCATCAGCTCCGTAACCACCCGCCCCAGATTGGTGATGTGGAGGTACTTGCCCTCCTTGATGACATACTCCCGGTCCAAAATGGTGGACACGGTGGGAGCATAGGTGGAGGGGCGGCCGATACCCTGCTCCTCCATGGCCCGGATCAGTGTGGCATCGGTATAGTGGGCCGGGGGCTGGGTGAAGTGCTGGTCCCGGGAGAAACCCTGGAGATTCAGCGTCTCCCCCTCCCGCAGGGCGGGCAGCGGGGACTCCTTCTCCTCTTTCTCCTCGTCCTTTCCCTCCTCGTACACGGCGGTGTAACCGGAGAATTTCAGGCTGGAGGCGCTGGAGCGGAAGCTGTGGCCCCCCGCCTCGATCTCCACAGCCACGCTGTCATACACGGCGTTGGACATCTGGCAGGCCACAAACCGGCTCCAGATCAGGCGGTACAGGCGGTACTGCTCATTGGTCAGGTCCTTCTTCACCTGCTCCGGCGTCCAGTTGACATTGCTGGGGCGGATGGCCTCGTGGGCATCCTGGGCATTTGCCTTGGCCTTGTGGTGAATGGGCTTGGCGGGGCAGTAGTTCTTTCCGTAGCGGCCCTGGATGAAGCCCCTGACGGAGGACAGGGCCTCCTCAGAAAGGCGCAGGGAGTCGGTACGCATATAGGTGATGAGGCCCACGGTGCCCTCGCCCTCAATGTCTACGCCCTCATAGAGCTGCTGGGCAATGGCCATAGTGCGCCGGGGAGTCATGTTCAGCTTCCGGGACGCCTCCTGCTGCATGGTGGAGGTGGTAAAGGGCGGCGAGGGGCTACGGTGCTTGTCAGTCCGCTTCACGGACTTCACCAGAAAGGGGGCGTTCTCCGTCTCCCGGACCACGGTCTCCACCTCGTCCGCCGATTTCAGCTCCGCCTTTTTGCCGTTCTTCCCGTGATACCGGGCGGCAAAGGGGATTTTTTTTGCCTCCTCCCCCAGGAGTTTGGCGTCCAGGGTCCAATACTCCTCCGGCTGGAAGGCCTCAATCTCCCGGTCCCGGTCGTCCACCATGCGGGTGGCCACAGACTGCACCCGGCCCGCCGAGAGACCCCGGCGGATCTTTTTCCACAGCAGGGGGCTGAGCTCATAGCCCACAATGCGGTCCAGAATGCGGCGGGCCTGCTGGGCGTCCACCAGGTCCTGGTCGATCTCCCGGGGCTCCTGAATGCTCTCCTGCACCACCTTCTTGGTGATCTCGTTGAAGGTGACCCGCCGGGCCTTATCATCCGGCAGGTCCAAAAGCTGCTTCAGGTGCCAGGAGATAGCCTCCCCCTCCCGGTCCGGGTCGGTGGCCAGATAGACGGTATCCGCCGCCTTGGCGGATTTTTTCAGGTCGCTGATGATGTCTTCCTTGCCCTTGATGGGCTTGTAGACCGGCTCAAAGTCGTGTTCCAGGTCCACGCCCAGGACGCTTTTGGGCAGGTCCCGCAGGTGGCCCATACAGGCCTTCACCTCGAAGTCCTTGCCCAGATATTTGCCGATAGTCTTGGCTTTTGCGGGGGACTCCACAATAACCAGGCTGTGTTTTGCCATACTCATGAAACCTCCATACGCTTTAAAGGGGGCGCGTGTGATGGATCTAAATTCAAATTTTACTCCGCCAGCGCCACAGCGCGGGTGTACCGCTTGCCGGCGTGCTGGGTGATATGGCCGTCCAGCTCCAGCAGGGTAAGAGCCGACAGCACCCGCCGGGCGGGAATGCCGGTCTCCTCGATGAGATCGTCCACCAGCCGGGGCTCGTCAGTGAGGGCCCGCAGCAGGGCGATCTGGTCATCGGTGAGACCGCTGTCAGAGACGCTCAAGGACGGAGGCACGGCCTTGGGAGCCTCCGCCCGCTCCCGCCGGGCCTGGTAACCCAGGGTCTCCGGCTCCTCCAGGGACGCCTCCAAACGCAGCTTGTCCGGGAATCGCGCGGCATACCAGCTCAGTACATCCCGGGGCTCCGTGAC
>NZ_CAJULS010000124.1 GCF_910587525.1 uncultured Oscillibacter sp.
GACCACCGAGATCTACACTCTTTCCCTACACGACGCTCTTCCGATCTCTACAAAGCCACCTTCTTTAACAACAATGACGCGGCCCAGCAGATTGCCACCGCCCAGCAGATGATTCAGGACGAGGTGGATTTCCTCCTCCTGTCCCCCGCCTCCACCACCGGCTGGGACACCGTTCTCCAGGACGCCCAGACCGCTGGTACCCAGGTCATCCTCTTTGACCGGATGCTGGAGGCCGACGAGAGCATGTATGTAGCCGCCGTTGTCTCCGACATGCCCGCTGAGGGTGTGACCGCCGTAGAGTGGCTGGCCGCGCAGGGCCTGGACGAGTACAATATCGTCCATATTCAGGGCCTGATGGGCACCGATGCCCAAGTAGGCCGCACCGGCGCCCTGGACGAGAAGGTAGCCGCCGAGGGCAACTGGAACTATGTCACCCAGCAGACCGCCTCTTGGGATGAGGAAACCGCCCGCACCATCACCCAGTCCGTGATTGACGGAGGCAAGCCCTTCAATGTAATCTACGCAGAAAACAACGGCATGGCCCGCGGCGCGGTGGCCGCCCTGGATGCCAACGGAATCACCCACGGCAAAGACGGCGAGGTCATCGTCATGGGCTTCGACAGTGATACCTGGGCCATGGAGGCCGTTCTGTCCGGGAGCTGGAACTACATGGGCCTGTGCAACCCCCTCCAGGCCGAGACTGTTGACAGTATCATCAAGGACCTGGTGAACGGCACCGCCCCCTCTCAGAAGATTATCTACACTCCGGAGCAGGGCTTCGACGCGGCTACCATCACCCAGGCCGACGTGGATACTTACGGTACCTGATGCAAATCCTTTGAAGCGCATATAGCAGGCAATCCGGCACGCGGCGCGGCATGTCAGCTGCGCCGCGTGTTGAATTTGTAAGAATGGAGGCGAATCCCTATGCAGGAAGGCGCGGTATTGGAAATGCAGGGTATCTGCAAGTATTTTCCAGGCGTGCGGGCCCTTCAGGATGTGGATTTCACCCTGCGGGAGGGGGAGATCCACGCTCTGATGGGTGAAAACGGCGCGGGAAAGTCCACTCTGATCAAGGTGCTCACCGGCGTATACCCTAAGGACGGGGGCGAGGTCCACATCAAAGGCGTAGAGGGCGCGGTAGTCATCCGCTCTCCCCAGGATGCCCAGAACGCGGGCATCAGCACCGTGTATCAGGAGATCACGCTCTGTCCCAACCTGTCGGTAGCGGAGAACATATTTATTGGCCGGACAAAAGGGAATCTGACCAACTGGCGGGCTATGAACAAGCGGACCGGGGAGATTCTGGGCTCTCTTGGCATTCCCGCCGCTCCCCAGCAGCAGCTGGGCACCTGCTCCATCGCCGTGCAGCAGATGGTGGCCATTGCCCGGGCGGTGGACATGGAGTGCAAGGTGCTTATTCTGGATGAGCCCACATCCTCTTTGGACGATCAGGAGGTTCAGAAGCTCTTCGGTTTGATGCGGGATCTGCGGACCAAGGGCGTGGGCATCATCTTTGTCACCCACTTTTTGGAGCAGGTCTACGAGGTCTGTGACCGGATCACTGTCCTGCGGGACGGCCAGCTGGTAGGAGAATACGTGATTGAAGACCTGCCCCGGGTCCAGCTGGTCAGCAAGATGCTGGGCAAGGAGCTGGACGACATGGCGGACATTAAAGGAGAGTCGGGCGGCGTGGCCATCAGCAAGGAGGGCGCCCCCGTGCTGGAGGCCGAGGGCCTTTGCAGCAGCGCCGGCATCAAGCCCTTCGGCTTCTCAATCCGCAAGGGAGAGGTCAACGGGTTCACCGGCCTCCTGGGCTCCGGCCGCAGCGAGTGTGTCCGGGCCATTTTCGGCGCGGACCGCGTCACCGGCGGCACCGTCAAGATGGAAGGCAAATCGGTCAAAATCAAAAAGCCGCTGGATGCCATGAAGCAGGGCATCGGCTATCTGCCCGAAGACCGGAAGGGCGACGGCATTGTGGGAGACCTCTCCGTCCGAGAGAACATCATTCTGGCCTATCAGGTGATGAAGGGCTTCTTCCGGCCCATTTCCAGGGCTCAGGCGGAGGCATTTGCCGACAACTACATTGAATTGCTGGAGATCAAGACCGCCTCGGCGGACACCCCCATCAAGTCCTTGTCCGGCGGAAATCAGCAAAAATGCATCCTGGCCCGCTGGCTCCTGACGGACCCCAAGTACCTGATTCTGGATGAGCCTACCCGGGGCATCGACATTGGCACCAAGATCGAGATTCAGAAGCTGGTCCTGCGGCTGGCGGAGAAGGGTACCAGCGTGACCTTCATTTCCTCGGAGATCGACGAAATGCTCCGCACCTGCTCCCGCCTTCTCGTTATGCGGGACCGGAAACTGGTGGGCGAGCTCACCGGGGAAGACCTGACCCAGGCCAAAATCATGGCGACAATCGCAGGAGGTGATAAGGAATGAAGACCCTTGTGAAAGATCCTGAGACCAAGGTGAAGAGGCCTGACGACCCCCTCTTCAAGCGGCTCACCCGGCAACAGCTGTTTATCCCCATCGCGGCGCTGGTCCTTCTGGTGCTGTTCAATCTGATTGCCGATCCGACGTTCTTCGCCATCTCCATCAAGGAGAACAGCATGGGTAATCCGGTACTCAGCGGCAACATCATTTCTGTCCTGGACAACGCCTCAGAGCTGGTCATGCTGGCCATTGGCATGACCCTGGTGACCGCCTCCTCCGGCGGACAGGACATCTCCGTAGGCGCGACCATGGCCATTGCCGGCAGCGTGATCCTGCGCATGGTCTGCGGCGGCCAGGTCACTGCGGACACGATGCAGATGCCCCTGATCCTTGCGGTCCTCACCGGCATTGTGGTCAGCATGATCTTCGGCGCATTCAACGGCATTCTGGTGGCCTATTTCAAGATTCAGCCCATGGTGGCCACGCTCATCATGTTCACCGCCGGACGGTCCATCGCCGCGTGGATCAATAATAACCAACTGCCCATCATCAATGATCTCTCGTTCAAGTACGCGGGGACCTTCCTCCCCGGCATTCCTGTCCCCACCCCCATCTTTATTACGGTTTTCGTAATCCTGGCCTTTTGGCTGGTGCTGAAATTTACAACCCTGGGGCTGTATACCCAATCCGTGGGAATTAATTCCAATTCCTCTCGCCTAAACGGCCTGGACCCCAAGCTCATCAAGCTCCTCACCTATGTAATTTTGGGCGTGTGTGTGGCGATTGCCGGATTTGTCCGCGTCAGCCGCAGCGGCTCCATCAACTACTCCCGTATTGCGGAAAACATTGAGATGGACGCCATTCTGGCAGTGGCCCTTGGCGGCAACGCTCTGGGCGGCGGCAAATTCAATATCTACGGCTCCATCCTGGGCGCTTATGTGATTCAGTTCCTCACTACCACCCTTTACAAGTATGACGTGCCATCCACGGCCCTGCCTGCCTACAAGGCGGTGGTGGTCATTCTGCTGGTGGTGCTCAGCGCTCCGGTGGTGCGGGAAAAGCTGGCCAATATGAAGAAAGCACCGGCCAAAGCCGCGAAGGAGGTATCCTGACATGCCGAATGGAATTGCGCTGGACAAACAGGGACGGATGAAAAACCGGGCCGCCATGACCGATACCACCCTCCTGCTCACCATCACCATCGTGGTCTTTTTTATCCTGTACATATCCGCCGTGCTCTTCCTGGGCGGCGGCTTCGCCAAGCCCCAGAATTTCCTGAATATCCTGAACAACAACGCCTCCCTTATCGTCCTGTCCTGCGGAATGAGCATTGTCATGATTACGGGAGGCATCGATATCAGCGTGGGAGCGGTTACCTGCCTGGTCTGCATGACCTGCGCGGTGAACCTGGAGCAGCAGGGCGGCAGTATGGTTACGGCCCTTCTGATCGGCCTTGGCATTGGCCTGGCTTTTGGGCTGGTCCAGGGGTATCTGGTGGCTTATCTGGAAATTCAGCCCTTTATTGTGTCCCTGGCGGGAATGTTCTTCGCTAAGGGTATGACCACCATTGTCAGCAAGGAACCCGTACGGGTGACCAACGAGGGGTTCCTGGCGGTGAAGGACGCCCGCATCATCGTTCCCGGCCTGGGCGCCAACAACAAGCTGGGGCAATATATCCCGGCTTACGTAGAAGTGGGTGTCATTATCGCCTTGCTGACAGTGGTGCTTCTTTTCTGCCTCCTGCGCTGGACCAGGCTGGGCCGCGGATTTTACGCCGTGGGAGGAAACAGCCAGAGTGCCAATATGCTGGGCATCAACGTGCGCCGCACTAAATTCCTCGCCCATATCCTGTGCAGCCTGCTGGCGGGCGTGGGCGGTATCCTCTACTTCCTCCACGTAGGAAGCGGCGATGTAGCCAACGGCGCGGGGGACGAAATGAACGCCATCGCCTCCTCCATCATCGGAGGCACTCTGCTTACCGGCGGTGTAGGTAATGTGGCAGGCACTTTCTTCGGTGTGATGAGCCTGAACACCATCAAGCGGATCGTCTCCTCCCTGGGCTTTGACGAGGCCTGGTGGTCCAATATCACGGTGGCAGCTATGCTTTGCCTGTTCCTGGTGATTCAGAGCGTTGTCCTGCTGCGTAAGAATACCAGCAAGCAGTGAGGAGGGCAGAAGATGAAAAGCTGTTTGGGCATTGAGCTGGGTTCCACCCGCATCAAGGCCATGACCATTGACAGTGATTTCCGTCCCATTTCCTCCGGGGACCATACCTGGGCCTCCCGCTATGAAAACGGCATTTGGACTTATCCGCTGGAGGAGGTCTGGACCGGTCTGAAAACGGCGCTGTCCAAGGTGGAGGAACGGGAAAGTATCGCCGCCGCAGGCGTTTCCGCCATGATGCACGGGTATTTGGCGTTTGACAAGAACTGGAATTTGTTGACACCCTTCCGTACCTGGCAGAATACCATCACCGGCCCGGCGGCGGCGGAGCTGACGGAGCTTTTCGGCTTCAATATCCCCCAGCGGTGGAGCATCGCACACCTCTATCAGGCCGTGCTGAACAGGGAGGAACATGTCTCCCAAATCGCCCACATTACAACCCTGGCGGGCTATGTCCACTACATGCTCACCGGTGTCAACGCCGTGGGTATCGGGGAAGCCTCCGGCATGTTCCCCATTGACAGCACCGTCCTGGATTATGACGCCGGAATGATGGCGAAGTTCGACCAGCTCCCGAGCGTCACGGACCTCCCCTGGAAGCTCCAGGACCTGCTCCCGAAGGTTCTTTCCTCCGGGGAAGCGGCCGGAACCCTGACCGAACAGGGCTCTGTTCTTCTGGAAAGCCTTCTGCCCGCCGGAATTCCCTTCGCCCCGCCCGAGGGGGACGCAGGTACCGGCATGACTGCCACCAACGCCGTCGCGCCCCGGACAGGAAACGTCTCCGCCGGGACCTCTATCTTCTCCATGGTGGTGCTGGAAAAGCCGTTGAAAACCGTCCATGAGGAAATCGACTTGGTGACCACTCCCGCCGGGGCCCCGGTAGCCATGGTCCACTGCAACAACTGCACCAACGACACCAACGCCTGGGTAAGCGTCCTGGGGGAAGCGGCCCGTCTGTTTGGCGCAAATCCAACTACGGGTGAACTCTATACCAAGCTCTATGAAAAGAGTCTGGAGGGGGACCCGGACTGCGGCGGCGTGCTGGTGTGCAATTACCTGGCCGGGGAGGGGGTCACCCATATGAACGCGGGGCGTCCCCTGGCAGCCCGGACTCCGGAGAGCCAGTTTACCCTGGCCAACTTTTTCAAGGCCCAGCTCTACGCCACCATGTCCACCCTGAAAATTGGTATGGATATCTTGGCAGAGGAGGGAGTAGCCATTGACTCCCTGACGGGCCACGGCGGACTGTTCAAGACCCCTGTCGTGGGCCAGAGCTACCTGGCCGCCGCGTGCAACGCTTCCGTCACCTGTATGGAGACCGCCGGAGAGGGCGGGCCCTACGGCATGGCTCTGCTGGCCGCCTACACGCTGCGGAAGTCCGAGGGTGAGAGCCTGGAGGACTATTTGAGCCGCCGGGTGTTCGCCGGAGCTGCTGGAACCACCGTTCAGCCAAGCGCCGCCCTGGCCGAGGGCTTCAACCGGTATATTCAGCGGTACAAGGCTCTGCTGGAGGTGGAGCGGGCCGCTGTGAAACATCTGTAAGGAGGAACTCCCATGAAACAATATCAATTCTGGTTTGTCGTCGGCAGCCAGTTCCTTTACGGTCCCGAGGTGCTGGATACCGTCGCCGCTCGGGCCAGGGAGATGGCGGAAAAGCTGAGCGCCGTCCTGCCCTACCCGCTGCTTTACAAGGTCACCGCTAAGACCAATCAGGAAATCGCGGATGTGGTAAAAGAGGCGAATTATGACGATTCCTGCGCCGGAATCATTACTTGGTGCCATACATTCAGCCCCAGTAAGATGTGGATTAACGGCCTGGCGAATCTGCAAAAGCCCTGGTGCCACTTTGCCACGCAGTACAACCGGGAAATCCCGAATGAAGAGATCGACATGGACTTCATGAACCTGAACCAGGCTGCCCATGGCGACCGCGAACACGGCTTCATCGGGGCCCGTCTCCGCAGGCCCCGGAAAGTGATTGCCGGGTTCTGGCAGGATGAAGACGTACAGCGGCGCATCGGCAGTTGGATGAAAGCCGCCGTAGGCGTGGCTGTCTCGAAATCCATGAAGGTCATGCGCTTTGGCGACAACATGCGGGAAGTGGCCGTCACCGAGGGCGACAAGGTGGAGGTCCAGGCCAAGCTGGGCTGGCAGGTGAACA
>NZ_CAJULS010000125.1 GCF_910587525.1 uncultured Oscillibacter sp.
ATGATGAACTGGCCCCGCTCCAGCTTGGCGATGGCGTCCTGGAGGTCGTGGCACTCGTGGTCGGAGTATACCCCGGCGGCGATGTAGGCGTTGAGGTCGTTGCCTATGAGGTCCGGAGCGTGGCCGTCAATCTTCTTGTGGTGGGCCTGGGCCGCCACGATCTTCTCCACCGGCTGGTCGTCTCCGGCGATGATGCCCACAAAATTCATCATCTCCGCCAGACCCTGGACCCGGGGATGGTCATAGAAGGAGTCAATGGCCCGGTAGTCCAGCACCGCGCCGGACTCGTCCAGAGGTGTGGCCGGGACGCAGGAGGGCAGCATGAACCGCACGTCCACCGGCAGGTCCTCCGTCGCCTGGAGCATGTACTCAATGCCGTCAGTGCCCATGACGTTGGCGATCTCGTGGGGGTCGGTGACCACGGTGGTGGTGCCGTGGGGCAGCACGGCCTTCACAAACTCCCGGGGGGAGACCAGAGAACTCTCCAAGTGGATGTGGGCATCCAGGAAGCCGGGGAGGACGATCCTGCCGGCGCAGTCCACCTCCGTTTTGCCGGAGTAGTTCCCCATGCCCACGATGAGCCCCTCCGCCACGGCAATATCGGCGGTGCAGAGCCGGTTGGCAAACACATTGACATAGACGGCGTTTTTCAGCACCAGGTCCGCCGGCTCCCGTCCGGCGGCGGAGTCGATGATGCGGCGCTTTTTCATAAGCTTCCGGTTGATCTTGCCCGCGTAACTCTCAGACATGGGACCACTCCTTCTCAATATTGATCTACTATTATTTTAGCTTATATCGAACATAAACTAAAATAATATATTGTGAGTAGTATACAACAAAAGCGGGTAGTTGTCCACAATATTTTGAAAAAATAGCAAAAAATACCGGGCTCTGCATAATAGCCGCAGGGGCCGCAAGCGGACCTCCTTGAAAACCGGCCGCCGGTTTTCAAGGGCTTTGGTTATATTGACAGGGCCCGGCAGGAGAATTTTAGAGCAATTTCCCAAAATACTGAGAAAAGTTCAGCGGTCCGGGAAAGGCATATCCGCGTTGCCGTCCTTGGCGGGCGTCAGCCCGCCTATGTCCTCCGCCTTGCTCTGCATTCCCCGTCCACGTTTCCTCTTTTCTCATTATTTCTGGGAACTGCTCTCAGTTCTGGGCAGGAAGAGGGAGAACTTGGCTCCCTTTCCCGGCTTGGAAAAGACCCGGACATAGCCACCCTGGCTCTCGGCGATCTGCCGGGTCAGGTACAGCCCGATGCCCACGCCGTCCGTGTTCCAGGTGTCCGCGGAACGGTAGAACCGCTGAAAGATCTTGGCCTGCTCCGCTTCGGGGACGCCGGGGCCGGTGTCGGTGACGTTAATCCGGCAGAACAGCTCGTAGGAGACGGCCTGGAGGGTGACGGCGCCGCCGGGAGGCGTGTACTTTACGGCGTTGTCCAGCAGGCAGCACAGGGCCTCCGCCGTCCACTTGGGGTCAAACACCGCAATGACTTCCCCCGCCGGGACCAGGGTGAGGATCACGCCCTTTTCCGCTGCCCGGGGGGTGAACTGGGCGGCGCAGTCCTCCAGCACCGGGGCCAGGAGCGACAGCCGGGGGTGCAGGACCAGTACCCCGGTTTCCAGCCGGGAGGTCTTTACCAGGGCGTCGATGAGGGTCCGGAGCTTCTCCGTCTGGCTCTCCAGGGCGGCGAGACAGTCCCGGCCCTCCGGGGGCAGGGGCTGCTCCCCCAGCAGCTGGGCGTAGAGCAGAACGTTAGCGATAGGGGTCTTGGTCTGGTGGGAGATGTCAGCGATGAGGGCTTTGATCCGGTCCCGCTCCGCCTGGGTCCCCCGGGCCTTGGCGGCGGAGGCGGCCAGGTACTGGGCCAGCCGGACCTCCAAAGCGGAGAGGCGGCTCTCGTCAAAAACCTCTTCCCGAAAGGTTCCCTGGATGGCCCTGTCCAGCATGTCGTCCAAATGTCTGTAGATGCGGCGGAGGCGGAGCCGGTCCCACAGGACCAGGGCGGCCGCCAGCACCGGCGGCAGGAGGATCCAACTGTCTGATATATGATTCATACCGGTCATAATCCTGTCTGTTTTTCCGGCCGGAGAGGGTCCGCCCATGTGTAGCCGATGCCGTAGACGGTTTTCAGATACTGGGGTCTGGAGGGGGTGTCCTCCAGCTTGTCCCGCAGGCGCTTTACCGTGACGGACAGGGCGTTTTCGTCCACGTACTCCGCGCCGTCATTCCACACCCGGTCCACCAGGACGGCCCGGGGCAGGGTGCGGCCCTGGTTTTCTACCAGCAGCCGCAGAAGCTTCTGCTCCGTTTTGCTCAGCTCCACCAGAGCGCCGTCTTTTCGGAACTCCATCCGGCCAAAGTCAAAGGCAAAGGGACCCAGGACGGTCCGGTCCGCCGGGGCTGGCCCTCCCCGGCGCAGCTGGGCATTGACCCGGGCCCGCAGCACCGCCAGGGAGAAGGGCTTGGTAATATAGTCGTCCGCACCGGACTCCAGCCCGGTGACGATGTCCGTCTCCATGTCGTTGGCGGTGAGGAGGATGATGGGCAGGGTAGAGGACTGCCGGATCTGCCGCAGCAGCTCCAGCCCGTTGCCGTCGGGCAGGTTAATATCCAGAATCAGCAGGCCGAAGGCCTGGGATACCAGCGCCGCCTGGGTCTCGGCCAGGGTGCGGCAGAGAACGGCCTCCAGCTCCGGGTGCTGAAGGGCCAGCCGGATGCCTTCTCCCAGGGCGATGTCGTCTTCCACAATCAGGATGCGCCTCATGGTGATTCCCCTCTTTACACGGAGAGCGAGTCCGCCAGCTCCAGCCCGGGGTTGTGCTTGGTGAGGAAGCCCACGCTCCACTCGCCGCCAAAGGCCACCAGAAGCCTCTCCCGGAAGTCCTCCAGAATGGCGGAGCCGGTGCACAGCACCAGGTCCTCCGGCTTGCAGGGGCAGGCCGTGATGAGCCGCAGGTGGTCGTAGGGCAGGCCCGTCATATACAGGTCCACGCCGTACTCGGACTTCATCCGGTACTCGAACACGTCAAACTGCAGCGTGCCCACCACGCCCACGATGACCTCCTCCATGCCGGCGCCGGGGAGCTTGAAGATCTGGATGGCGCCCTCCTGGGCGATCTGCTCCGTGCCCTTAATAAACTGCTTGCGCTTCATGGTGTCCTTGGGGGCCACCCGCATAAAGTGCTCCGGCTCGAAGGTGGGGATGCCGGAGTAGCGGAACTTCTTTCCCGGCACAGTGACGGTGTCACCAATGGCGAAGAGGCCCGGGTCAAACACGCCGATGATATCTCCGGCGTAGGCCTCCTCCACGATCTCCCGCTCCGCGGCCATCATCTGCTGGGGCTGGCTCAGGCGCAGTTTCTTGCCGCTCTGGACGTGGAAATACTCCGTGTCCCGCTGGAACTTTCCGGAGCAGATGCGCATGAAGGCCAGCCGGTCCCGGTGGGCCTTGTTCATGTTGGCCTGGATTTTGAAGACGAAGGCGGAGAAGTTCTGGGAGAACACGTCCACCTCCCCCTGGTCGGACACCCGGCTCAGGGGAGCGGTGGTCATGCGCAGAAACTCCTCCAGAAACGGTTCCACGCCGAAGGTGGTGAGAGCGGAGCCGAAGAACACCGGGGACAGCGAGCCGTTTCGCACGGCCTCCAGTTCAAACTCCCGCCCGGCCCCCAGCAGCTCCACCTCCTCCCGCAGCGCGGCGGCCCTGGCCTGGCCGATTATGCCCTCCAGGCCGGGATCGTCCAGGGCGATCTCGGCGGAGCGGACCTTCTTGCCCCGCTCCTCGGCCTGGAAGAAGAGGATGCGCTGCTTTTCCCGGTCGTAGACGCCCTGGAATTCCTTTCCGCAGCCGATGGGCCAGTTGACGGCATAGGTGTCGATACCCAGCTCCCGCTCCACCTCCTCACACAGCTCCAGCGGGTCCCGGGTTTCCCGGTCCATCTTGTTGATGAAGGTAAAGATCGGGATGCGCCGCAGGGCGCAGACCTTGAAGAGCTTCCGGGTCTGGGGCTCCACGCCCTTGGCCCCGTCGATGACCATGACGGCGCTGTCCGCCGCCATCAGGGTGCGGTAGGTGTCCTCGGAGAAGTCCTGGTGGCCGGGGGTGTCCAGGATGTTGATGCAAAAGCCGCCATGCTGGAACTGCATGACGGAAGAGGTGACGGAGATGCCCCTCTGCTTCTCAATCTCCATCCAATCGGATGTGGCGGCCCGGGCCCGCTTGCCCTTGACCTCCCCGGCCTGGGCGATGGCCCCGCCGTAGAGCAGGAATTTTTCCGTCAGCGTGGTTTTGCCGGCGTCGGGGTGGGAGATGATGGCGAAGGTGCGCCGCCGGGAGATTTCAGAGCGGTAGTCAGACATAGTACCTCCATGCGCCGCAAGGGCGCTTTCAAAAAGTTCAGCAGGCCCCGGGACCGGGGCGGAAAATACAGCCTATTCAATGTACCACAGGAAGCTGGGATTTGCAAGGGGAATGGACGGCGGCGCCGGGGTCCGGCGGGGAAAAATTTCTTGACACGCCCCGGGAATCCTGCTAATATAATGAACCATAAAAACTGCATAGCGCGATGAACGGAAAGAGTAACAGAAGCTCCAAGGACCAGAGAGGGCGCGTCACCGGCTGAGAGCGTGCCTGCGGCGGAGACTGTGAAAGTGCATCCGGGAGCGAGGGGATGCCCCGTCCGGCCCGCGTCAAGGGCTTTTGAGTGAGAAATGAGAGTGGAACCGCGATTCGTCGCCTCTTGTGCCGTCTGGTGCAGGAGGCGCTTTATTTTGGCTCTTGGGGCATGTTCCCAACCGCCCTTTTCGATAGGAGCTTTTGCCATGGAAGAATATACCCCCCGGGCCGCGGGCCTTCTGGAGGCCTATCAGCGCCGGGACCCCGCCGCCCGCAGCAAGCTGGAGATTCTACTGCTCTACCCCGGCGTCCACGCCGTCTTTTACCACCGTGTTGCCCACTGGCTCTACTGCCATAAGCTGAAATTCCCGGCCCGCTGCGTCTCCCAGTGGAGCCGCTTCTGGACCGGCATCGAGATTCACCCCGGGGCCCAAATCGGCCGCCGTCTGGTAATCGACCACGGCTGCGGCATCGTCATCGGCGAGACCGCCGAGATCGGGGACGACTGCCTGATCTACCACGGCGTCACCCTGGGGGGCACCGGCAAGGACCAGGGCAAGCGCCACCCCACCATCGGGAACAACGTGCTGATCTCCTGCGGGGCCAAGGTGCTGGGCCCCTTCAAGGTGGGGGATAATGCCCGCATCGCCGCCAACGCCGTGGTGCTCACCGGGGTCCCGGAGGGGGCCACCGCCGTGGGTATCCCCGCCAAGGTGGTCCGCATCGCCGGACAGACCGCCCACTTCGCCGACGAGGTGGACCAGACCAGCGTGGAGGACCCCACCCAGAAAATGCTGGAGATTCTCTCCTCCCGGCTGGACCTGTTGGAAAAGCTGCTGGATGAGAAGTTTCTGGAGGAGAAGGTATAATGGAACTGAGGGAGCTCATTCGGGACTTATATGGCGTGGACCGGCCCCAGGGCTGTGACGACCGGGAGATCGCCGCCGTGAAGGAAATTTTCGGGGATATTCCGGCGGCAGTGGAGAATTTTTACCGCACGGCCGGCCGAAGTCAACAGATTACCCGGCATGATGATATGTGGTTTTTTCCGGAGCATTTCCAGAGGTGGAGGCATCTGGCGCAGTCAGACCACTTTCCTCTGCTCTGTGAAAACCAGGGCGTCTGCCGGGCGGAAATTCGCAGGGAGGATCTCTCCCTTCCCGACCCGCCGGTGTATACCCGAATGGAGGACGGCGGCCCCTGGCTGCTCTCCGCTCCCACCGCCAGCGAATTTCTGGAGGCGGCTTTGACCTATGAGGCTGTATGGCAGCTGAAATACTCCGTGGAGGAATACCATCGGCTGACCGGCGAGGAATTGGCGGTTGTGCAGGCCAGGCTGAACAGGCGGCCCTGCGTTCTGAAAAACTGGATGGACCTGGAGATCACCTTTTACAGCAGCCGCCCCGACAATTTAGTGGTGGTCATGGACGCGGACGATCATTATGAGGTTCTCTACGGCGGAGTTACAGAGGAAAGCTATGCCGCCCTGCTGGAGGTCATGGAGGGGCTGGGCGAGCCTGTCTGAAAAGAACATTACAAAATGGAGGATAAAGACCATGTATCTATACAATTCCGCGACCCACAAGAAAGAGGAGTTCAAGACCCACACCCCCGGCCGGGTGGAGATGTACACCTGCGGACCCACGGTGTACCACTTTGCCCACATTGGCAATCTCCGCAGCTATATCATGGAGGACGTGCTGGAGAAGTACCTCCGCTTCGCCGGGTACGACGTGAACCGCGTCATGAACATCACCGATGTGGGGCACCTCTCCAGCGACGCCGATACCGGCGAGGACAAGATGCTCAAGGGCGCCAAGCGGGAGAACAAGTCCGTCATGGATATTGCGAAGTTCTACACCGACGCCTTCTTTGAGGACTGCCGGAAGCTGAACATCAAAACTCCGGACGTGGTTCAGCCCGCCACGGGCCTGGTCGGCGACTATATCAGGATCATCGAGAAGCTGGTGGACACGGGGTACGCGTATCTTGCCGGGGGCAACGTGTACTTTGACACCTCCAAGCTGGAGCGGTACTACGTCTTCAACGACCACGATGAGGAGGACCTGGCCGTGGGTGTCCGGGAGGGCGTGGAGGAGGACGCCAACAAGCGCAACCGAAATGA
>NZ_CAJULS010000126.1 GCF_910587525.1 uncultured Oscillibacter sp.
GTGACGCGGTTCGCCCACAGAGGTTCCATCACCGCTTTCGCCGGCGTTGACCCTGGCGCTAACCAGTCCAGCGAGCGTGAAGCTAAGAGCGTCAGAACTTCCAAGAGCGGCCCGCCGGAGCTGCGCAGGACGCTGTTCCTTGTGATGGACGGCCTGCTGAAATCCATGCCCCAGGATGACCCGGTCTACCAGTTCATGGACAAGAAACGCGCCGAGGGCAAGCCCTACCTGGTCTACATGACCGCCGGGGCCAACAAGTTCCTGCGCATCTACTACGGCAGGGTCAAAGAATATCTGGCATCGCTGGAAAACGCCGATTGACCGTCCCCGCCCTGTTTCCATTTGACCGGCGTTTACACGGCGGTCTTTTTGTGTTGCTTTTTTCTCCTTCCTCTATGTCCACAAATTTATTTCATTTTCCTATTGACTTTTCCTTTGCAGACTTTTCAATATAATTAAGGTGTTCGGAGATTGGGCATTGATGCGAATAATATCTGCGGCTGCATCGGTCTGCCCTTGTTCGAGTTCGACGGATAAAGACTAGACTAAGGTGTAATAAAGGATAAAAAGCGCCTCATGTGTACAACCTCCTTCTCCGTGTAAACGGAAATTTTGTGATCTCAACGGTAACAGGCCCGTGGGGGTGGTACTCGCCATTCCCGGCCCCCACAGGGTTTGCCCGTCAAGACACAAAAGCGGCGCAGGGCATTTAATCCCTACACCGCCGGAAGCTACACACACAATGCCCCCTTGAAAAGTACCGGTAAAAAGGGTATAATGGGGCCGTGGCGCAGTAATCTGCTGTGTGGGAGGTATGCGCTCCTGCATAGGGGTGCGGGGGACTGGTACTCCCCTGCACCCTGCCTATTGCTTCTGTGTCTCTCAGGGCCATTTTACAACAGAACAGGAAAAATTGCAATAGTGATTGACATGGTTTCGACGCGCTTCGGCGTGTTGGGCCATGTCTGCTTTTTCCCGCTTTGCTGCCCTGATAAATCGCTCGGAACCGCGCAAGCGGTTCAATCCCCGCAGGGGGGGCGAAGGCACAGCCGGCGGATCGGGCACCCCCGTCAGGGGGCAAGCCGGACATGCGGAGCATGGGCGGCGCAGTAAGGGCCCCAGAGAGCTCCCACAGGGGCTCGCAGGGGTGACCCGGAGCGCAGCGTAGGGTCAGCGGTGTCGGCTATGCCGACCACACGGGTATAAAACGTAGTTTTAGCCCGTGTGCCACCGCCCCTTATGCCCTTTTTCCCGTTTTGGCAGGTCGGAGCGACATACGGTCGCGACCCTGCCAGAGAAGCCTGATATTTCAACGAAGTTGAATTTATAATTTGACTGATTTCCGGGCGGTTGGATTTTATATAAAAAATATTTTTTATATAAAACTGCCCGGAAAGCGTTGATACGTCAGGGCCCATTTTATAAAATCAGGGACGGCGCATGACATACGTTATAAAATCAGGCGGACGCATGATTTTATAAAATCAAGAAGCCCTGATACGTCAATCCGCGACGTTTTCCGCGCCTGGGACCGGGGGCTTACGCCCCCAGCCCCAGGTGTGGGTCTTCTGTGCGGCCGCTCATAGCCGCAGTCGGTGGCGGTCGATGATTTTGACGGCGCTGCGAATAAAAAAGAATAAGAGGGCCTTGTTTTTGCAACTTTTTTAAGCGAAATATCTGTATTCGCATCTCGTACATTGCCAGGGCAAGTCGTACAAATATCACAGTTTATCCTGCTTTTATTTACCTTGGTCAAAAATTGGCCTTTTTCTGGTCACTTAAAGCCCAGAACGAGACCTCAAAAAGGCCACACCAGGTCATAACACGATCTACTTGGAGCCCAAAGCCCACTACGAGCCCAATATTGGCCCAATATGAGACCAGAAAGAGGCCATTAGATTTCTGACCTGACCATAATCAGCCCATTGACGGCCCAAAAAGTGACCATTAAATAGCCTTGACAGCCAGTATGATATGAAAAAATGCGGAAATACCGCAAAATGTACAATATCGTGTACCATTTTTCAAAACCGGGTATCGCTCGCAATTCGTTCGGGCGCATGGATTGGCGCAAAAAAGCATCAAATTATGTACGAAAATAAAAAAACACTTCGTACAGCCAAAAGCCCTGCTACGCAAGGCTTTTGACTATTTTGTACGATTGTACTACTTAATTTTAAGTTATAAAAAAGAAAATATATAGGTCTATAGATAGCCATATAAAGTATATATGCAGGCAAACATAAAAAAACGTCGTACAGCCGTACAGGAACAAAAAACAGAACTTTTGAGGCAACTTAGAATTTGCCCCCTCCCCATCCATCATCACAGACTGTCAGGGGGCGGCGCGGCCTGACTGTGATGCCTAATCGTATGCACATATTCCTCCCTCTATGCGGCGGGGGCGGCGTGAAGCACCTGCCGCTTCCAGCGGCTCATGAATGCGTTGACTTCCGGTGTGGCATCGCAGTTGCCGATCCCTCGGACCTGTGCTACTTCTCCATTCAGCACTTCCACGGTATAGAAGGGCTTGTCCGCCGCCTCGCAGCGCCGGAGGAAAAGGATCATGGTTTTCCGGGCGGCGACCTTGGAAACATACCCACCGACACAATGATGGAGCGCATGGCCTTCGGTGATGATCTCGTCCAAGGACGCCGGGTAGACGATTTTCATACCGTCCAGCTCAAAATCAAGCTGTCCCTTGATGCGTTTATATGCTTTCTGGAAGTTTTCCCGCATTTTCATGTCGATTTTAATTTTCATGCGCTGGGCCGTCCTATCATGAGATTTCTGTAAATCCTTCGGGAACAGGACAAAATTGTTCCTTAAATCATAGCCCAGTTTGACGCACATCTCCAGGTAGTCTATGTACTCCCTGACCACAGTCTTGATGGAATCGTAGTGTAAGCCGCCGTACTTTCCCTCCCGGCCTCGCAGCAGGCCGTATTGCCCATCCGCATACCGTATGAGCTTATGGGGCGTCGTATGTGCCAGGATAGACGACAGGTCCATGTTGATTTTGCGGTCGATCTGCCACGTCAGCAGTTTTTGGCGGTCTTTCACCCCGTTCCGGTAGTACACTTGCATACGCTGCAAGTTTTCCATCCCCACGTCCAGCTCTCGCAGAAAGGCCACATCCTCGGCCGCAACATTCAAAATTCGGTGGGTGCGGTTCTGGGTTTCGTCCAGACCGGAACTATATTCTATCCGATAGACCAAGTCTGAAGCCAAACGGAAAAAGCCGGTCTTGACCAGGTGCTCCAACCGGGGATGCCGCAAATGAGCAGACAGGAAGGGATAAACCTCCATAGGCCTCTGAAAATGGTCGCTATAATCGGCCAGGGGGCAATACTGCCAGGACGTTCCCAGGAGTACGTCCGGTAAGTTTTTGCGGTAAAGATAACCGCAGGTATCCGCATAGAAATTATAGCTATATGGATAGAACACAGGGCGCTCGCCCTGTTTCCAGTTGCCGTCCCAAGTTTCATAGTAGCAGTCACATAGGATACGGCCTTCTGGGTCAACTCGGACGAATTGACGGGCGTTCTCCCAAACGGCGATTTGGGGCTCGTCATTCTGTATGGGGGCATTGACCTTGATAATACGGATGACCAGCTCCCCCGCCTTGGTTCGCTGAATGACCTGACAAGTCAACCGGTCAAACAGCTTGCCCATACGGCCCTTGGCCTTCATGGTCAACTCCCGGCCGCAATGGGGACAGGAGGCAGTTCCGTTGTGCTTAACGTCCGTCAAGACAAATTCGTCGCCGCAGGCGGAGCAGACGCCTGTGGCTTTGCCGTGTCGGGCGTGGCTATACAGAAAGTAAGCCGGGAGAATATCCCGGCGCAGCCAATCACCCAAATCACGTGGGAGTGTAGGTAGGCCGGACATTCGAACCATAACCTTTTGTTCCCGCTGGCATAGACGTTTTTGCAGGCGTCTGTCAAGAATTGTCTGCTGGGCATGGGTCAGGGCGGCGATACCACCGTGGTCACGGTCATGAAAGAAACTGCATACACGCTGTTCGTCTTGACTGGAATAGAACGCGCACTTACTCGTAAAGAAGTAATCATTGTCCAACTTTACAAACCTGGCCGTCCTCCAGCGGGCCTTGCCGTCCGGCTCCACGGCCAGGGTAATGTATTCACCGCCCGCATGGAACATGGTCCAGACAGGCGTGAAATTGCCAGCGGCGGCCTGTTTGCGGTCGTAAACGTACAGTACAAGCGTTCGGCGGTGGCTGATAATTTTAACCGCCGTTCGGACGATGTAGCTGACCTGCGGGGCATGGAGCAGCCCGTGTCCCTGGGGGATGGTCAGGCCGGGATCAGCGTACTGGCGCAGGGATTTTTTATCCAGCATATCACATCACCCCCAATGTCAGCTGCTCCATGCCGGGGGCCTTCGGTTTTTCAGCTTTGGGCTTTGCCGCAGGGGACGGCTTTTTGTCTGTCTTGCTCTTGGCCGCCTTACGGTTTGTGGATACATACGGTTTTGGTACAAATTTTTCGTCATCCTTGTGATCCTCCTCTGCGTTTTCGTCGCGAAAATAGTCTTCTGCCCACTGGAAGCACAGGCCGTCCGGCACATCCAGGCCGTAGACGCCGGTGCGCTCAATGCCATTGTCCTTCATTTCCTGCTCGGCGTACTTCTGGGCCTGACGGCTGATGTACCGGAAACAACGAATCATGGACTTCTCCGGGGCCATGACCAGCATGGCGAATGAGGCGTCCTCACGGCACTTGGCCTGGACGTGTTCGGCCACGGCCTCTTTCATATTCCGGCGAGTCAGGCGCTCCGTGTCGGCGGCGACACGCTCCACAGACGCTTTCAACAGCTCATTGCGGTTCATTTTTCCGATACGGTCGAGAGCGGCCTGCCGGGCCGCTTTCTTCTCCGCCTGTTTGGCGTCCCACTCGGCCTTGCGCTTAGCTTCTGCGGCCTCGTGGGTCTGCCGGGCGGCGGTGTCATCGGGGGCAGGGACGGCATCCTGTTTGGTGTCCAGTTTCAACTCCGGCGGCGGCATGGATGCTGCCGGGGCCGTCTCCTGCTCGGGGACAGGTTCAGGCTTGGCCAGGGTCGGAGCGGGCATGGATGCAGTCTGGTCCGGGGCGGGCGGGGCCTCCTGCGGGGGTTCCGGCGCGGCGGATTGGGACGGTACGCTGCTCTTACGGGCCTCACTGACGATTTCCGAGAAAAATCCCATGTGAAATACCTCCTGTCAATGTGCAGAGCGAAGTACAGGCTCATCATACTGCGCTCTATATGATATAATTTGTTTTCTTTCTTATAGTGGGCTCTTTCTTTAATGTGCCGGGCGGTCAGGCCGGAACCTGACCGCCCTTGCAGATTATGCCGCCGTGTCCACTCCGCCTTTGCCGTTCAGATTCAGCGCCGTGTCCAACTCCGCCAGCCGGGCGGATTTCTGCTGGAGGTCGGCCTCGTGGGCGAAAGGCTTCGCGGCTTCGATCCTGGCCGATTCCAGCTGCTGGCTCAGGTCGTCGAGCTTGGCCTGGTATTCTTTCAGGTGCGCCGGCAGTTTGCCCAAGGCATTGTCGATACGGGTGATATTCCCAGCGGCGCTGTCACTCAGGTCGATGGTGTATGTGACTGCGCCCTTGAACATGGTCTTGTGGTCGTCAAACGCAGTCAGCCGGGTCATGATGGCAAAGCCCCGGTAGCTGCCGATTTCGACAGGCTCCATCTCGGAGACCCCGGCCACAGCATCTATCAGGGCCAGCCCGGCCTTCTTTCGCTCCAGATAGTTGCGGCCCAGGACCTTCATGCCAACAAATCCGTCTGCCGGACAGGGATGGGCTTCGAGAATGTCCATGTCCGCCTGGATGCCTGCAATCATGGCCTCGGTACGCTTGATTTCAGCCGGAATGTGCTTTGCAACGTCATCCTCCAGCCGGAACCTCTTAGACTGATAATCGGCTTTCATGATCCTCAACCGGGCCACCTCCACGTCCAGCTCCATCCGCTCCTTGATGCGCGGGTCGCCGGCGCACAGTGCCTTGATCTCAGCGAAGGACAGTGCGGTTTCGTCCACATCGTCACAGGAACGCAGGGGCGTCCGGCTGGTCATGATCTGGGAAATGAACTTCTGCTTGGCCTCCACGGTCTGCCAGAGGTACGAATCAAACGTCGATTCGGTTACATAACGGTAAATATGGACCGTTTCGTTATCATTCCCCTGCCGGATGATGCGCCCGGCCCGCTGGGTCAGGTCACGGGGACGCCAGGGGCATTCCAGGTCATGGCTGGCGATCAGCCGCTTCTGGACGTTGGTTCCGGTCCCCATCTTCTGTGTGCTGCCGAGCAGGACGCGCACCTGGCCCGAGCGGACCTTTGCGAACAGAACTTTCTTCTGCTCGTCCGTGCGGGCATCATGGATAAACGCGATCTGCTCCGGCGGCATCCCTGCGGCGACCAGCTTTGCTTTGATATCATCGTAGATATTGAAGCCGCCTTTGCTTGTGGTGGGCGTCGAGATGTCGGAAAAGACAAGCTGGGTCAGCTTCTCCGCCTCGCCGTCCCGCCAGTGCCGCAGGATGTTGGCAACGCACTGGTTGACCTTGGTGCCGGGTTCATCGGGGAGCGCGGGGTTAATGATGCGCTGGTCCAGGCCCAGCTTCCGGCCATCGCTGGTTATCTTCAGCATATTATCCTTGCTGGCGTCCACGCTGCCGGCGTGGACCTTTTCGGCCCGCTTAGACAGCTCTTTGACA
>NZ_CAJULS010000127.1 GCF_910587525.1 uncultured Oscillibacter sp.
CTGCTGTTGGCTACGGAAACCGTATAGCCGTGATCCTGCAAATGGGTGGAAAGCAGCTCGGTCAGGATTGGTTCATCATCCACGACCAAAATTCTGTATGCCATGGGGACACCTCCAATCTTTTTCATCATATAGGGAGAAAGTCAAAATTTGGTCAAGAAAAAGCTCAATGGCATATTTCAATTATATACTGTGGAGCGTCAAGTATCAATTGTGCAAAAGGAAGCCGATTGAATTATATACCCGCTCCCAAAATAGCGGCAGGTCTTGCTCACCTGGTTACTCCTTCACTTCCTGCTCTCAAAACCAGCAGCAGGCTCATAGTGCCCAAAAAGAAATTTGCGGAGTGGGTGTCGTGGCACACCCTGGGAGGTGCGGAGTGAAGCACACACTGTGGCCCAAGCGTGATCCTGTCAAGAATTACTTCCAACTACCCGACGTATTAGGTAGTGTTCACATAAGGAAAAAAGTAGGATATAATTAGAAATAGGGAACAGAACATGGAACAGTATGAGAAGATCCAGGAATGCTATCCAAAGCAAAGGAAACTGGCGAAAACAAGTAACCTGGAAGTATTGAACGCAGTGCTGTACATCGTGGAGAACGGGTGCAAGTGGAGGAGGCTGTCCCAAGAATACGGGGATTGGCCTGTGATTGATGTCCGGGTAAACCGTTGGGCGGACGAGGGGTGGATGGAACACCAAGCTTCATATGGTCGCCGCATCTGGTCGGGATATTGTTTTTCTTTCTTTTGTTTATCTTGTACTTATCATTGACGCCCTGATGTGAATACTGCCTAGTTTGCCGCGGCCCGCTTGCCCCGGCGCTTGATGTTCCTCTCAAAGGTCCGTTGTGCAACCTCGGCGCTATACACCCGCCGACCATACTCGTCTACGGCCCCGGTGTATCCCTTCGGGAGCTCCTTGTAAATCGTGGCTACATGAGACCCAACCCTGTCAGCGATCGCCGCTGCGGGAGTGCCTCCGTTGTGGAGCCTTTTCAATCTCTGCCCGCTCACTCGGCCCGAGATAGTGGAGTTTTCGGCCCATGTTCCCCGGCCCTTCTTTCCCCCAAAACACAAAAAAATTGAAGTGCATCGAGCTCTTTCGAGCTTCCGCACTTCAATGGTAAATCAACAAACCTCCCCTCTCGGCAAGGTTTCCCTTTACAAATAAATCTTCCTCCTATATAATACTATGGCTAATGAAATTGGAAGAAACGGAGAAACGCCATGGCTTTGATCGAATACGACGCCTACAAGCAGAAGCTCCGGGACCTGCGGCCGGAGCTGGACAAGCTCTCCGCCGCCCTGGACATCGACAGCGCCCGCCAGGAGGCCGCGCGGCTGGAGGACGAGACCGCCCAGGACGGTTTCTGGAACGACCTGGAGCGCTCCCAAAAGGTGCAGCAGCGCCTCAAGCAGCTCCAGAACAAGGTCACAAAGCAGGAAAAGCTCCTCACCGCCTGGGAGGACCTGACCGCCCTTTGTGAGATGGGCCAGGAGGCCGAGGACGAGGAGATTCTGGAGGAGCTCAAGGGAGAATACGCCACCCTGGAGAGCCAGGTGGAGGAGACCCGTATGACCACCCTCCTGTCAGGGGAGTACGATAACTCCAACGCCATTTTGCAGTTCCACGCCGGTGCCGGCGGCACCGAGGCCCAGGACTGGGCCCAGATGCTCTACCGCATGTACACCCGCTGGGTGGAGCGGAAGGGCTTCACCTATAAAATCCTGGACTATGAGGACGGGGACGAGGCGGGCATCAAGTCCGCCGCCATCTCCATCGAGGGAGAGAACGCCTATGGCCTTTTGAAGAGCGAAAATGGCGTCCACCGCCTGGTGCGGGTCTCCCCCTTTGACGCCAACGCCCGCCGCCAGACCTCTTTCGCCGCCGTGGAGGTCATGCCGGAGATTGAGAACGACGAGACCATTGAGATCCGGGAGGAGGACATCGAGATGCAGGTTTACCGGGCCAGCGGCGCCGGTGGCCAGCACGTCAATAAGACTTCCTCCGCCGTGCGGCTGATTCACAAGCCCACGGGCATCGTGGTGGCTTCTCAGCAGGAGCGCAGCCAGTTTCAGAACAAGGACAACTGCATGAAGATGCTCCGGGCAAAGCTCCTGGAGCTGAAAGCCCAGCAGCACGCGGAGAAGATTTCCGACATCAAGGGCGTGCAGATGAAGATCGAGTGGGGCAGCCAGATCCGCTCCTACGTGTTCATGCCCTACCAGATGGTGAAGGACACCCGCACAGGCTACGAGACCGGCGGCATTGACGCCGTGATGGACGGGGACCTGGATGGTTTTTTGAATGCCTATCTGACCCAGCTGGCAACCGGGGAGCTGAAGAAGTAAAGAAGGAGTTTCGCCCCGTGTTCCCTATTTTCCAGCCTATGAAAGGCGCGGCTGTAAGAGCCGCGTCCTTTTTCAGTGAATCCCCGTATATACAGAAAGGAATATCAAGATGAAAAACAACCCTCAGCAATCAACGCAAGAGAACAAGATGGGCGTTATGCCCATTGCCCCGCTGCTTGCCGGCATGGCCATTCCCATGATGATCTCCATGCTGGTCCAGGCCCTCTATAACGTGGTGGACAGCATCTTTGTGGCCCGGCTGAGCCAGGACGCACTGAACGCCGTCTCCCTGGCCTTTCCCCTGCAGAACCTGATGATCGCCGTAGGCGGCGGCACCGGCGTGGGCATGAACGCCCTCCTCTCCCGCTCCCTGGGAGAGAAGGACCAGGACCAGGCCGACCGGGCCGCCAATACCGGCATCTTCATCTTCCTCCTCAGCGCCATCATCTTCGGTGTCTGCGGCTTCCTGCTGGCCCGGCCCTTTTTCCTGGCTCAGACGGACATCGCCTCCATCGTCAACTACGGCACGGACTACGCCCGCATCTGCCTGGGGCTGTCCATCGGCATTTTCAGCCAGTTCTGCTTTGAGCGGCTGCTCCAGTCCACGGGCCGGACGGTGTACTCCATGGTCACTCAGCTCATCGGCGCGGTCATCAACATCATCCTGGACCCCATTTTGATCTTCGGCCTCTTCGGCTTTCCCCGGCTGGAGGTGGCAGGCGCCGCCGTGGCCACGGTAGCGGGTCAGATCATTGCCGCCGGTATTGGATTGTTCATCAACCTGCGGTATAACAGAGACATCCATATCCGCCTCAAAGACATCCGCCCGGACCGGGCCATCGTCCGGGAGATCTACCGGGTGGGAGTGCCCTCCATCGTGATGCAGTCCATTGGCTCCATCATGGTCTTCGGCATGAACAAGATCCTGATGGGCTTCACGGACACCGCCACCGCCGTGTTCGGGGCCTACTTCAAACTGCAGAGCTTCATCTTCATGCCCGTGTTCGGCCTGAACAACGGCATGGTGCCCATCATCTCCTACAACTACGGCGCCGCCCGGCTGGACCGGGTGAAAAGGACCGTCCAGCTCACCGCCGCCACCGCCACAGTAATCATGTGCGTGGGCTGTGCCGCCTTCAATCTTATTCCGGGGGTCCTGCTGGGATTTTTCAGCCCCTCGGCGGAGATGCTCTCCATCGGCACAGTGGCCCTGCGGGTCATCAGTTTCTCCTTCCTGCTGGCGGGGTTTGACATCATCGCCGGATCGGTCTGCCAGGCCATCGGCAATCCGGTGTATACACTGATCTGCTCTGTGTGCCGCCAGCTGGTGGCCCTGCTGCCGGCGGCGTGGCTCCTGGCCCGGACGGGGATTCTGGACCTGGTGTGGCTCTGCTTCCCCATCTCAGAGGTGGTCTCCCTAGTGCTGAGCATCATCTTCCTGCGGCGCACCATGCGCCGGGTTGAAGCCCAGATCGGGCTGGCGGATTGAGAATTTTAAGGAGCTGCAAATCACGCCTGGCGGCCGAGAGGCCGCCGGGCGTGTTATCGCTAAATCTATGAACGCATATGCGTGGTACCGCTTTGTCCCAAAGCGCAGTGCCTGGATCTGGTGGGGACTGCCAGATATCTGTCTCGGTCTTTGGTTTGAGACAGTATGGGACTGAAATGCTCAGGGGCTGGTCTTGGCACGGCCAGATGGCAGGATACGTTTGAAACTCACCGTTTTTGACCGCCAGCTGGATGCACCGGACCGTTTTGCCGTCCAATGTCCCGGGCTGATCTCCCCGCCCGTTGGGCGCCCAAAAGCCCCCGGCCATGCCTCGCCTTTACCGCGGTTTTCCCCGTTTGTCCATCCAGATTTTTCGGTCTTTCCATCTGGAGCAGTTCCCGGAAATAATGAGAAAAAGGAAGCAAGGAGGGGAATGCAGAACAAGGCGGAGGACGCGGGCGGGTGACGCCTGCGAAGGACGGCAACGCAGCTATGCGCTTCCCGGACGCTGAACTTTTCTCAGCATTTTGGGGAATTGCTCTAGATTGTCCACATTTTAGAAATCCCTTTTCAGATTGGTGTTGCCAAAAGCCGCTTCGTCAAACCGCGCGTCAAAATATCCAAAGGGAGCAATCCCCTGTTGATGGATGACTGTCCGATAAAGTGGAATTTATTGAACTGCAATTCTCAAAAGGAAAAAATCAAATCCTTGCCGTATGCTTTGCACAATTTCTACATAGACAGGTTTTTCAAAAACAATCTCAAATAATTTTTTGTTATATCCAGCAGTGCAGTGACACCATGTTAATGAATTTGAATTTTTTGCTTTTTCTAACATAGGACATTCACAAGAAAACATTTTTGTATACAATTCTTTTCCAAACTATGTTTCAACCTCATTAACTCATCTATTTCTAATGTCGGAGAAACTTGCTCTGGCATAGAAAAATTTTTCATGTTCTTTCCCCTTAAATCCCGGTTTGTCAAATAAATTATAGCGCATAGTTTCTAATATATCAATGTGGTTTTGTAGAAACTGGCGAAGTTATAGCCCAGCAGAACTTTCCTTAAAAGGGACTTTTAGAAATGTGGCTGGACGGGCCGGGATATCTATGCTATACTGATTTAAAGCGGCGATATGAGCCCTGAGCGGTCTTTTTGGCGTGCCCGGATTCATACCGCCTTCTTCTGTTCAAAATATCCAAAACCAATTCAAAAATGCCGCGCCGCGGAGGAAGACGAGGAGACAATCGATGAGTACGGAAGGAAAGAAGAGACATAAACAGTTCACCAGCAGCTGGGGCTTTGTGCTCTCGGCTGTGGGCTCGGCTGTGGGCATGGCAAACGTGTGGGGCTTTCCCGCCAAAATGGGCAGCAACGGCGGAGGCGCATTTTTGATCGCGTACCTGGCCTTTATCCTGCTCTTCGGCACCGTGGGCCTCTCCGCCGAGTACGCCGTGGGCCGCCGGGCCCGCACCGGCACCCTGGGCTCCTACCGTATGGCCTGGGCCAGCAGGAAAGAGAATCTGGGCCGGGCAGGCGGCGTTCTGGGCTGGCTGCCTCTGGCGGGCTCCATGTGCATCGCCATCGGCTACGCCGTCATCATCGCCTATGTGCTCAAGGCCTTTTACGCCTCTGTCACCGGCTCCCTCATGACCGCGGACACCGCCGCGTGGTTTGAGGGGTTCTCCCTGGCGGACTACTCCGTGATTCCCTTCCACGTAATTGTAGTGGTGGGCACCCTGCTGACGCTGCTGCTGGGGGCCAGGAGCATTGAGCGGAGCAACAAGGTGATGATGCCCCTCTTTTTCATGATCTTCCTGGTGCTGGCCGTGCGGGTGGCCTTCCTCCCCGGCGCCGCCGAGGGATACCGCTATATGTTCTCCTGCCGCTGGGAGGAGCTGCTGGACCCCATGGTATGGATCTGGGCCATGGGACAGGCCTTTTTCTCCCTGTCCATCACCGGCAGCGGCATGATCGTCTACGGCGCGTATCTCCACCCGGAGGAGGACGTGGTGTCCCTGGCCAAGCAGACCGCTCTCTTTGACACCATCGCCGCCCTGGTTGCCGCCCTGGTCATCATCCCCGCCTGTTTTGCCTATCAGCTGGATGTGGGGGCCGGTCCCTCCCTGCTGTTTGTCACCCTGCCCAGAATTTTGCAGGACATTCCGCTGGGCAGGCTGTTCGCCGTCATCCTCTATACTGCCATGGTATTTGCCGGAGTCAGCTCCTTGCAGAACATGTTCGAGGCGGTGGGGGAGTCGCTGCTGCACAAGTTCCCCCAATTAAACCGCCGCTGGGTGCTGGCGATCCTGTGCGTCGTCTGCCTGGGCGTCGGGGTGAATATGGAACCCATCTTCAAGTGGGGCCCCTGGATGGACATTGTCTCCATCTATATCATCCCCATCGGCGCCACTCTGGGCGCGGCCTCCTGGTTCTGGATCATGAAGCGGGAGGATCTGATGGCGGAGATCAACCGGGGCGCAAAGCGGCCCTCCGGCAATGTGTGGTACGGTTTGGGGCGGTATCTCTACGTCCCCTGCGCTGTGATTCTCTGCTGTGTGGCGCTGTTTTTGAAGGTAGCCTTCTGACCTGAGTCCCGTAGCAGAAGGGCGGCGCCGGTAAGGGGCAGTCCAATAAAGAAGCATTGCAAATTCAAGGGAAACGGCGCAGTGAAAGCTACGCCGTTTCCTTTTCGCGCTTGGGAACTTTACCGGCAAAGTTATAAATGTTCCCGCCTTGATTTTACTGTACAGCTCGGCTATGTCGCTTCGGGCTCCTTGGCCCGGTTCCTCCGGTATCTCTCCCCATTCCTCGAACGTGTCCGGGACGCTCGTGTCCGCTTTCTTGTCCTTGGCCC
>NZ_CAJULS010000128.1 GCF_910587525.1 uncultured Oscillibacter sp.
CCACCGAGATCTACACTCTTTCCCTACACGACGCTCTTCCGATCTTGATAAAAAGCGCGTCGGAAATTATTCGCTTGGTATGAGACAACGCCTTGGAATTGCGCAGGCGTTAATGGAAAATCCAGACATTCTTATATTGGATGAGCCGATGAATGCGCTTGATAATAATGGTGTTGAAGATATAAGAATGGTTACTCTCGTGATTACTTCCGCGAGCCGGGAAGCCCTCCAGGCCTCCCAGATTCCCTGTAGTCTTTTTCGTTTTCATTGCGGCACGACATATCATCATGTCCTTCTATATATCACCAGGTATTTGCTTGACCCTCCAGCACCGCCTCGATCACACAGCCTTTATCGTCAAAAAACAGCCGGACAACGAATGGTTGTCCGGCTGTAATAATTATAGAATCTACCACCTCTCCTGGGCTGGGTCCACCGGAATAGCCCAGGGCCGGATGATCCCCATAGTACAAGACCCAGCCGTCATGCTCCCCCTCCGGCAACGCCCCTTTGGGAACCACGCCTCGATACGGTCAGGCCCAATGGAGAGATATACTCCGGGTGCAGCCTGTCGGAAGCAGACAGCACGCCAACGCCGGGAGCACATATCTCAGTTTCATTCTTCCTCCTCCACGGGGAAGGGAGGGGTGTCCGCCTCAATGGCAACGGGTGCGGCTCCGCCGCCCATCTGCAGCTCCTGCCAACGCTCCTTGGAGATCAGCAGCTGCCGGGGCTTGGATCCCTCAAAGGGGCCCACAATGCCCCGCTGCTCCATCTGGTCCACCAGCCGGGCGGCCCGGGAGTAGCCCAGCTTCAAGCGCCGCTGAAGCATGGATACAGAGGCCTGCCCGGTCTCCAGCACCACGTCCACGGCGGCGGGCAGCAGCTCGTCGCTCTCGTCTCCGGCGGGCTCTGCCGGGGCGGCGCCGCTACCCTTGCCGCCCTTCTCCTTCTCCTGGACAGACTCCTCGATCTTGGCCAGAACCTCGTCGTCATACTGAGCCTCGCCGGTCTTCTTCACGAACTCCACCACCTGCTCGATCTCCTCCGGGGAGATAAAGCAGCCCTGAACCCGCTGGGGCTTTCCAGCCCCCAAGGGAGCGTAGAGCATGTCGCCCTTACCCACTAATTTTTCCGCGCCGGTCTGGTCCAGAATGATGCGGGACTCCAGAGACGACGCCACGGCAAAGGCCACGCGGCTGGGGATATTGGCCTTCATAAGGCCGGTGATAACATCGGAGGAGGGCCGCTGGGTGGCGATGACCAAGTGCATCCCCGCGGCGCGGCCCATCTGGGCCACGCGGCAGATGGACTCCTCCACCTCTTTCGCCGCCACCAGCATCAAATCCGCCAGCTCATCGATGACCACCACTACACTGGGCAATGTCTCCATGTCCTCCCTGCCGCGGGCCAGCCGGTTGTACTCCTCCAGTTTCTTCACTCCACATTCGGAGAAGGCCTTGTACCGCTTCATCATCTCAAACACCGCCCACTGGAGGGCTCCGGCGGCCTTCTTGGGGTCCGTCACCACCGGGATCAACAGGTGGGGAATGCCGTTGTAGGGGGCCAGCTCCACCATCTTGGGGTCCACCATGATAAAGCGCACCTCGTCGGGCGTGGACTTGTAAAGCAGGCTGATAATCAGGGAGTTGGTGCACACGGACTTGCCGGAGCCAGTGGTGCCGGCGATGAGCACATGGGGCAGTGTGGCGATATCGCCGATGACATTATTGCCGCCGATGTCCCGGCCCAGAGAAAAAGCCACAGCGGACTTGTGCCCCGTGAAGTCCCGGGACTCGATCACGTCCCGGATCAGCACCGGCGTCACGGCCTTGTTGGGCACCTCAATGCCCACCACGGAGATCTTATCCGGAATGGGGGCAATGCGTACGCCGGTAGCTCCCAGGGCCAGGGCGATGTCGTCGGCCAGATTGGTGATTTTGCTGAGCTTCACCCCCTGGTCCAGTACGAACTCGTACCGGGTGACGGAGGGTCCGTGGACCACGTCGCCGGGAGTGGCGTCCACGCCGAAGCTGTTCAGGGTGTCCGTCAGGCGGCGGGCGTTGTTCCGCAGCTCCGCCCCGGCCTCCACATGGTTCTCTCCCTGGTTCTCCCGCAAAAGGGTGATGGGCGGGTACTGATATTCTTCCTCCCCTGCCGCCAGCTTTTCCTCAATCTCTGCCGTCACAGCGGCGGTCTGCTGGGCAACCTCGCTGGCAGTGGTGACCTTTTCTTTTTTAGCGGATACCTTCTCCTGTACCGGCGGCGGAGCCTCCGGCTCCGAGGCAGCCGGCGCGGCAGAGGGCGCCAAGACCGGCTCTTTCACAGCAGGCGGCTCAACCTTCGCCGGGCACTCCGCTTTCGCGGGCTTCTCCGGCAGTTCCGGAACGGGATCCCGGGCAGTCAGCACCTGGTCAGGCGTCCGCTGCTTCTGAGATTTATGCCGGAAAAAGCCGGTGAAACGGCCCTCCCCGCTCTCCCGCTCCGTGGGAGCCGGGGCGGGCTTCGCCGCCCCCGGCTCGTCGTCCAGGGGAATGTCAATCTGCTGGCGGGGCCTTTCGGCGGCCCGCCGGGGCATCTCCAGGGGCTTGAGGCGAATGGAGGGCTGTTCCGGCTCCGGCTGCTCCTCATACTGGGGCCGGGAGCGGTGCTTCTCAATCAAGGCGCCCACGGTGAGCCGCAGGGCCGTCATCACCAGCACCACCAGCAGCACCGTGAACAAAATCACGGAGGCGAACTTGGAAAACACCGCCACGGACCCGTTGGCCAGCACACCGGAGACGGCTCCACCGGACTCCAGGGCAACGCCGTCCTGCCACAGGTCCTTCAATACGCCGATGGAGGCGGCGTATTCCTTCTGGCACAATCCCATGTGGACCAGGGCGCCGAAGAGCACCGGTATCAGCAAGGCGCAGGTCACCCGCAGCTGCACGGGCCGCCCCCGGTGGAACAGCAGAATCACCGCCGAGAGCAGTAAGGCCGGGGCGCAGAGCCAGTAGCCGTAGCCGAAGAGGCCCTTGAGGAGCACGGCGAACCAGTCGATGAAAATGGCGCTGATGCCGAAATAGCTCACCAGCACGAACAATGTCAGCCCCAGCAGGACAATGCCTCCCACTTCCCGGCGGATGGGCTGCTTTGGAGGCGGCGCCGGTTTTTTGGAGCGGCTGCCTCCCTTGCCGGATGTACTTCTTGTCGATGTAGATTTCTTTTGTGTTGTGGATGCCACGGTTCAAATACCTCCCTGGAGGATCAATATAATCCTTTTCCCTTTCGTATTGCTGACGCATGGGTTTTCAAGTCTTTCATCCAAATATTCAAATAAGCAGTTGCCTATCATGTATAGCTGCTCAACAAATTTCAGCTTGTATCAGATATCAGGTTTGCAGACATTTAATCAGTTTGCTTGCATACTCACCACTATGCTCATGTAAATATTGACCATGCCCCATATTTGCAAGTTCTACATCTATTAAATCAGGCAAATATCTTTTTAACAAAGCAGCGCTTTTCCTGGGATATTGCTCATTTGAACCTCCCTAAAATAGAACTGCTCCTTTGTAATTCCTTATTTTTTCAGGAATGCTATCTGTATACACAAAATCACATGCGTTTTTAATTCTGTCTGCGGTAATCCGTGGGTATAGCATTTCAACAACGCTGTTATTATCTTTTCCCATAGCGGCGTCCATCAAAAATTTAGGAACGTCTTTTCCCTTTTGAATCCGCTTTACAGCTTTGCAGAAGGCATATTCATATGGCTTCTGCCAGCAAGCCCATTTTTGTCAAGAATGCCGCGTCTAAATGAGTTTTCGTGACATTGATATTTCCTCTCCCAATCAGCTCAATACCCATTGTCGCTCCCTCGGAAAAGCCTGATAAGCAGTACGAATTACCGGATAGATGATGAATTATATAATTTTCTATTTCACCACAATTCTTCTCAAGTCCGATAAGTTCACCTGTTCGTTCACCGTGACCGTCCACTTCTGCCAATATTATATAGTCAGACAGTTATTTTAAAATCGGCCCATCACAAAACATCGCTGTCGAAGCCATTCCATATATCAGCAATACTGACCTGTTGTTTTTGTTTCCAAAGCACAAGAAATTCATGGGAACCTCACAGTTTTATGACAAATTCCGGCTGAATCCGCTCATTTAATCAATTAGCCGGCCCAAGCGTCAACGTACAATGAGCGGAATTGCCAATGCTTTGCTTTATCAACACAAACGGCAAAAGGGATGAAATGTATCAAATCAAGCCCTGTCCGAAAACAGGCCGATTCACGGCTATGATTCCGGCACTTTGTAGAAAAAGAGTCCCTCCGCGCCGGCCAATTGCGCCGCCAGCTCTTTAAGCCGCCGGTCCGGATTACAAAGAATCATATAGAGATCGTCCCCATTCAGGATCACCATTGCGTCGCAGCCGGGAAGAATGACGTTCATATAGTCCCGTTTCCGCCAGTCCCCCTCAAAGCAGTGGTAAATCCATTCCACCAGCTGCTCCGGCCGGGGATTTTTAGCGGCCTCCTCCCCTGCCGAGACCCAAAAATCGTAATAGCAGTACAGCTTCAGCAGAATCCTGCAAAACTTATCATTGAGCGCGCCTCTGTTCTTCTGGAAATATTCCTCGATCTCAAAATAGCGCCGGTCCTCCGCCTGGGGAACGGTGCGGGGGAAAATGTCGATCAAATAACGGGGCTGCTCCAGCAGAGCATCAATTTTTTCAATGATATCTGTCATATCCGCCCCTTTTATTTCTGGAGCACCGTCAGGACCAGCGTCACAACGCCGGCCAGCCAGCAGTAGTAGGCGAAGAAACCGAATTTCCCTTTTTCGGCGATCATCTTCAGCAGCCGGATGCAGGCGTAGCCCACCACAGCGGCCACCAGCACGCCTGCCAGGTACACCGGCACCTCCTCCCAGGGGATTTCGGCTTCTATAGCGTCCTTTAAGCTCAAAATATTGGCACCCAGGATAGCCGGGATGGACAGCAGAAAGGAAAACCGCACGGCGAACTTCCGCTCAAAGCCCACAAAGCACCCGGCAGTGATGGTGGTGCCGGAGCGGGAGATACCGGGACAGGTGGCCACGGCCTGGGCCGCCCCCACCAGCAGAACGTCCACCAGCGAGGCCGTGCGCTCCGTCTTGCGGCCCTTCCGCACCCGGTCACTGGCAAAGAGCAGACAGCCGGTGACCAAAAGCGCCCCGGCCACAAAGTACATGTTGTCCCCCAGGCCCTCCACCAGATCCTTCACCGGCAGCACGGCGAACAGAGGTAGGGTGCCCACGATAATCAGCAGAATCAGCCGCCGGGCGGGGGGCACCGGAGAGGGGGTGCTGCCCCGGGCCAGGTCCCCGATGCCGCCAAAGAACTCCAGAATCATGTCCCGGATGTCCTGCCAGTAGGCGGCAAATACGGCCACCAGGGTGCCCAGATGCAGCAGCACATCAAAAAAGCCGGGGATCTCCGCCGCTCCGGCCTGACCCAGCAGATGCTCCGCGATGGCAAGATGGCCGGAGCTGGAAATGGGCAGAAACTCCGCCACGCCCTGGATCAAACCCAGCAGGACCGCGTGCAGCAGTGTCAATGTACTCACGCTCCTTTATGTTTTGATACAATTGATGTCTATTTAGAGAATAGTATATCACGGACAGGCTGTAAATTCCAGTCATATTTCAGGGCGTTTCTGTTTCAGAAACACCGCCTGCTTTCGCCCCTGGCAGTTTCACAAAACGTTGAGATGAATGAACACCTGTGCTATCATCAGCTTACATCCGTAATGGGAGGTATTCAAACAATGGAGCGTGACGGCATCGTATCTGTATGGGCGGGGATTTTTGAAACCGATAGAGCCTTGATGGAATATGCGAATGAAATGAACATCAGTTTTGACAGTGAGGGAACGGAAACGGTCTCCGCATTCAGCCGGGACTTTTTTGACGGAACAGACGCCTGGCCTTTTGACACAGACTTTTGGGAGCGCAGTCTGCATGAGTTCACAGATGACCCGGAGGTTTTGGTCCTTCCCTTTTCCGAGGGCACAGCCATCGGCCCGGCATTAAAGAGACATTTTCCTCATGGGCTTGAGAAAACCTATAACGCTGCGATTCTGGTCTATAACTATGAATACGACTATGATGAGTATGTTCGTAATCCCAGCGCCCCAGTGACTTTCTTAGCCGCTGTCCCCTATGATGGGGATTAAGAAGGTCCGAAAACGGCAGCGCTGTGTTTTGACTATAAAGTCCACCGCGGACCGCTTTGCGGTCCCTGCGGCGCAGCCGCGCTGCAGACTCGAAAAAAATCCCTGGCTTTCTTTCAGGCGCGGTGCTGTCAAACCAGAGCCAGAAAATGACATCTGGAGGCATAAAAAGGACGGCAGCGGAGCGGTCAACACATTTGAAGCATTGCCGGAAGCCGGCCCGGTCGCGGCGAAACAGCCGCAGGCGTCTCCGGGCATAAGGACGGCCTGCCCGTTGGGCAGGCCGTCCTTGTTCCTTACTCTTCGCCCAGTACCTCCAGGGCGCTTTTGGCGGCGGCCTGTTCGGCCTCCTTCTTGCTGTGGCCGGAGCCCTCGCCCAGAATCTTGCCGTTGAGCAATACCTCCGCCTGGAAGGTCTTGGCGTGGTCCGGCCCGGCTTCCCCCGCCATGCGGTAGGCCAGCACCTG
>NZ_CAJULS010000129.1 GCF_910587525.1 uncultured Oscillibacter sp.
GACGAGATCGCCCGGAATATCGGCAGCGCCAGGGAGGTGGTCTCCAAGGTGCTGAAATATCTGGCCGAGGAGGGCGTGGTCTCCCTGGGCCGGGGGCGGGTGGAGCTGACGGACCCGGAGAAGCTGCGAAAATTTCTCCCATAATGTAATTCGGTCACATACACCGCCCCCCTTTTTTGATATACTAAATCAAAAAAGAAAGGACGGTGTTTTGCATGAAAGCGGCGATCTCGCTAAACCCGGACGCCGAGGTGGTCAAGGCCGTGCGGGAGGGCCTGAAGCGCACCGGGGGCTACTGCCCCTGCCGGCTGGAGCGGACGGAGGCCACCAAGTGCATGTGCCGGGAGTTCCGGGACCAGGTGGAGGATCCCAATTTTGAGGGCTTCTGCCACTGTATGCTCTACTACAAATCCTACGGGAAAAAGGAGAATGAACATGAGAGAAGTCAATGAAAAGACCTTTGAGCAGGAGGTTTTGCACTCCGGCCTCCCCGTGCTGGTGGACTTTTACGCCGACTGGTGCGGCCCCTGCCGGATGATGGCCCCGGTGGTCCACGAGCTGGCGGAGGCGTATGAGGGGAAGATGAAAGCGGTGAAGGTAAACGTGGACGAGGCCGGAGCGCTGGCCGCGTCCTACGGCGTGAGCAGTATCCCCACCCTGGCGTATTTTGAGGGCGGGCAGCTGAAGGGCGTCTCCGTGGGGTATGTCCCCAGGGAGGACCTGGAGGGGAAGCTGGCCCAGTGGGGGCAGGCCTGACGCCGTTCCGGCGGTATGGAGAGAAGGAAGAGGAGGAGCCTTACGGCTCCTCCTCTTTTTATATTGGTATTTGCTGTCCTGGTGTTTTTTAATGATAACATAATTTATAACATATCAATATGAAAAAAAGGAGTATATACTGGTTGCAGAGGTTGGGCCGCCCCCCTGACGCCCCGTCTCCCAATTATCTGCAATTTTGAATTTTTAATAGATTGGAGGTGTTCAAATGCCAAATACAACCTGCGAAAACTGCAAACACTTTGTTCAGCACTATGTAAAAGAGAAACGATCCCAATTCGTGCCCATTTATGAGGGCCACTGCGCCCATCCGCGGCTGAAATCCAGGAAAACCGACACGCCCGCCTGTGAAAAATTTTCCCCCAGAAAAAGCGATACATAGTTTCTCCGCCGCCCGCGCACACTAACGCCACTGAATCGAGAGCACGGCGCGCGGCCAGGCGGAACAAGGCTCCGTCCCACGCCGCGGGCGGAGCTTTTGTTCAGTACTTCAATATCACACATCGGGAGGAATGGATCATGACCAGAGACTGCACCAACGGCGGCTGCGCCTGCACCCCCAACCAGAGCATCAAGTGCACCGTCAATAACTGCGCCCATCACTGCCAGGACACCCAGTACTGCGGCCTGAACACCATCCAGGTTGGCACCCACGAGACCAACCCCACCATGGTGGAGTGCACCGACTGCCAGAGCTTCAAGCTGAAATGATTCCAGGGGGAGCAGGCTCCCCCTGGAGGACCCCCACCACCAGTGACATCGGTCGCTGGTGTGTGCGCCCCAAGGACGCACGGGTCTAGGTATTTTCGCCACGTACACGCCGCGGCGAAAATAATTTGAATTTCTTCTCTTGCCTCCGGCAAAAGAACCGGGAAAACCTACGGTTTTCCCTGGCCCCTTTCCCTGTGGACGGGGCGGCCCGTCCGGGCCGCCCGTCCACCCTGGAGACGGGTACATACGAGGGAGGGGTTCCTATGAAGAAAAATAACTGGCCCGCTGTGATTGCCGGCGGGGCGGCGGGGGCCGCCAACGGGCTCTTCGGCGGCGGCGGGGGGATGGTGTTTCTCCCCATCCTCTCCCGCTGGGGCGCTCTGGAACAGCGCAGGCTCTACGCCACCTGCGTGGGGGTCATCTTTCCCGTGTGCCTGGTGTCGGCGGCGGTGTATCTGCTGCGGGGCGGTGTGTCCGCCGTAACGGCCCTGCCGTATCTGGCGGGGGGGCTCATCGGCGGCTTCTTAGGCGGAAAGCTCTACGGTAAAATCTCCACCAAATTTCTCAAGTGGCTCTTCGCCGCCTTCCTCTTCTACGCGGGGGTGAAATATCTGCTGTGACGGACTGGATTCTCCCCTTTCTCTGCGGGCTGGGGGCCAGCGTCATCTCCGCCTGGGGCGTGGGCGGCGGGACGCTTTTGCTGCTGGTGATGACCCTCTTTTTGGGCGTGGACCAGCGGACGGCCCAGGGGATCAACCTGCTGTTCTTTCTGCCCACCGCCGTCAGCGCCCTGGTGTGCCACTGGAAAAACGGCTATCTGGACAAGCCCACACTCAAAGCCGCCGTTCCCCCGGCGGTGATCCTGGCCCTGGCGGGGGCCTGGGCCGCCACGGCCCTGGACGTGGAGCTGCTGCGCAAGCCCTTCGGCGTGTATCTTCTGCTCTCCGGCGTCAGTCTCATCTGGCCGGGAAAGAAAAAGGGGGAGAACCCCTCTTGACAGCCCCGCCGAAAAATGCCATAATGATCATGAAAAACAGGGGAGCCGGAAGGCTGAGAGGAAGCGGCGCTTCGACCCTTTTACCTGATGTGGGTAATGCCACCGTAGGAAGTTTTCATGGATGTTCCGACACGGCGGATACCCACCCGGGTATCCGCTGTTTTTGACTTCTTTGTGAGAGGAGCGTGTGGGGAGAGGTACACAACAGGCGTCCCGGTTCGCCGGGAGCGGGCCGAGGGGGAGCGCCCTGGGCCCCAGCCGCAAAGCAGCGATGGGAAGCCGTGTTCCGGCGTGAGAGGGGGCCAGCAAGCCCCGACCGAATTTCCAGACAGGCGCCGCCTGTTACCTTGCCGTGCAAGGGGAAAACGCTGCTGGCTGACCGCCGTTTTCTCCCTGCGGTTCTTTTGATTCAAAGGAGTTATTTTTATGAGGAGCAATTCTACGAAAAAACTGGCCCTGGCCGGTGTGCTGTGCGCCGTGGCCGTTGTGGGCAGTATGTTCTCCTTCCCTGTGTTCGGCAGCAAGTGCGCCCCGGTGCAGCACATGGTCAACATCCTCTGCGCCGTGTTTCTGGGGCCCTGGTACGGCGTGGCCGCGGCCTTCGCGGCCAGCCTCCTGCGAAACCTGCTGGGCCTGGGGAGCCTGCTGGCCTTCCCGGGGAGCATGTGCGGCGCGCTGCTGTGCGGCCTGGCCTGGTGGAAGTCCAAAAATCTCTGGCTGACCCTGGCGGCGGAGGTCTTCGGCACCGGCATCATCGGCGGGCTCCTGTCCTGGCCCGTCGCCGTGGCCTTCATGGGCGTAAACGCCGGGACCGTGGCCTTTACCGCCTATGTGGCGCCCTTCCTGGTCTCCACCGCCGGCGGGTCCGTTCTGGCGGGGGCGCTGGTATTCGCCCTGCAAAAGAGCGGGGCCCTGGGCGCCATGCGGGGCGCGCTGGAGCATTGACCGCGGCAGTTCCCGCGGGGCCCGGTCCTCTGACCGGGCCGTCCCGGGAGATCCATTTTTGAGGGAGGGAGCCCCTATGCCGGATTTCACCCGTCTGGACGATATCCGGGCCCGCAGGCCTCTGATCCACTGTGTCAGCAATATTGTCTCTGCCAATGACTGCGCCAACGTGGTGCTGGCGGCGGGGGCCAGTCCCATCATGGCCTGCGCGGCGGAGGAGATGGCGGACATTGCCGCCGCCAGCGATGCCGCGGTGCTGAACACCGGCACCCCGGACGAGGCCCGGTTCCGGACCTGTCTCCTCCGCGGCCGGGAGGCGGCCCGCCGGAACCAGCCCGCGGTCCTGGACCCGGTGGGCGTGGGGGCCAGCCCCTGGCGGCTGGAGCGGGTGGGGACACTGCTGGACAGTTTCCCCGTCTCCATCCTCCGGGTGAACCTGGGGGAGGCCCAGGCGCTGCTCCGGACCGCCAGCGGAGAGCGGGGGGTGGACAGTCCCGCCCCCGCCTCCCTGGAGGAGCGGTCCGCCGCCGCCCTGGCGCTGGCGAGGCGGTACCGGACTGCCGTCCTCCTCTCCGGGCCGGAAGACCTGGTTGCCGGCGGCGGGCGCCTCTGGCGCATCTCCGGCGGCAGCGGGCAGATGGTCTCCGTCACCGGAACGGGGTGTATGCTGTCGGCCTTGTGCGGCGTGTTCTCCGCCGTGGAGCCGGAGCCCATGGCCGCGGCCCTGCTGGCCTCCGCCTTCTGGAAGACCTGCGCCCGCCGGGCGGAGGAGCGTTTCGGAGGGCGGGGCCCCGGCAGCTTCCGCACGGCCCTGCTGGACGCCGCCGGAACGCTGACCGCGGCGGAGCTGGCCGCAGAGGCGAAAATCAAAGCGATGCCATAAGGCAGGCGGCCCCAGAGACTGGGGCCGCTTTTTCAACGTCTGAGGCAAAAGACCTCCGCTCTCTTCTATTTCCTGCCGCCGCCGCATAGGTTGTCCCAGAGGTGATGCACATGAGAAAAAAGCCCATTCTCCCCGCCGGGCTCCTCCGGCGGCTGGAGGCGGGGGTCCTGGGGCTGGCGGTGCTGTGGGCGGCGGCGGTTACCGCCGGCAGCGACACCGCTGCGGCGGCCGTCTCCGCCCTGCGGAGCTCCCTGCCCATGGGGGCGCTGCGGTGGGAACTGGGGGATCTGTGGACACAGGACCAGCTGTCCCCCGCCGCCGTGCTGGCCATCAGCCAGGCGCCGCTGCTGCTGTCCGCCCGGGCGGAGGTGGCGGAGCTGTGGCAGAGCGCGGAAACCGCGCCCCCCGCCGCAGCAGATGAGGAGACGGAGGAGGCCGCCCCCACCCCGGTGGAGGAGACGCCCCTGGACGTTCCGGACGCCGCCGCAGCGGACAACGGCGTCCCTGCCCGGACCCTGGTGCCCAATGACCCCAGCGGCTACACCGTTTTCGGGCGGGCCTACATCAGCAACTCCACGGACCATGAGATCCCCCTCACAGCTCTGGGAGAGCCCTTCGCGGCGGCGCTGACGGAAGAGGAGCCCCAGATTTTAATCATCCACACCCACGGCAGCGAGGCCTACACTCCCGCCCCGGGGACGGAGGTGGCCTGGTCCGGTGATTACAGAACCACGGACACCCGTTACAACGTGGTGAAGGTGGGGGATGAGATGGCGGCGGTGTTTGGCGAGGCGGGCATCTCCGTCCTCCACGACCGGACGCTGTACGACTACCCCTCCTACTCCGGGGCCTATGACCGGGCCCTGGCGGCCATTCAGAGCTACCTGGCCCAATACCCCTCCATCCGCTTTATTCTGGATGTCCACCGGGACGCCATTGAGGACGGCCAGGGCAACCAGTACAAAGTGGTCTCTCCCATCCAGGGGGTGGGCACCTCCGCCCAGATGACCCTGGTGGTGGGCAGCGACGGCAGCGGCCTGACCCACCCGGACTGGATGGAAAACCTGCGGCTGGCGGTTGCCATTCAGCAGGATGTCCTGACAGAATACCCCACGCTGATGCGGCCCCTGCTGCTGCGCAACTCCCGGTACAACCAGCACGCCACCACCGGGTCGCTGCTGGTGGAGGTAGGGGCCGCCGGAAACGCCCCGGAGGAGGCGGCCCTGGCGGGCCGGCTCCTTGCCCAGCGCATGACAGAGGTGCTGCGGGCCCAGAGCAAATAGACCTCACAGGTGGGGAAGGCTTTTGCGGTATTGCCGCAGGGCCTGCTCCCGGGCGGGGTCCCGGGCTGCGTCCAGCTTGGCCAGCAGGGCGGAGCGGTCTTTGGGCAGGTCCCCCTGGACCACTACGGCGTTGGAGGCCCCCAGCGTGGCGAACCACACAGGGGTCTCCAGCCGCTCCACCAGGGTCCGGACCTCCTCCAGCTTCTCCACCTCGCTCTCCTCCGTCCAGTTTCCCGCCTGCATCTCCTGATACAGCCGGGACTCCGGGAAGACGGTAAGCATGGAGGAGCCGATGATTTTGGGGTGGGTCTGGTTGAAAACCGCTGCCGAGGCGGCGGCTCCCCGGACGCCCCCTCCCGCCCCGGGGAGGCCCGCCAGGTACATGAAATAATAGCCGATCCCGGCTCCGTCCAGGCGGCGGGCCTGCTCCACGATGTCCTCCGGCCCGTATCCCTTGTCCATAAAGCGGAGAGAGGGGGCGTACCCCGTCTCCACGCCAAGGCTGAGGCCCGTGTACCCCAGATCCCGGAGGGTCCCCAGCTCCCGGTCCGTCTTCCTGGCCACGTCCGTCACCCGGGCAAAGCAGCCGATGGTCTTGCAGGCAGGGAGATACTGTCCGATCAGTTTCCCAATGTGTCTCAGCTTGTTAAAGGACATGCCCCCACGCAAGGAACGCGCCGCCCTCCACGGATACGCGCTTGTCGTAGTTTACGATTTCGTCCGGGGCGTTGCCTGCAGGCTTGGGGAACGTGCCGATGTCAACGGGCCGCTGGGTGGAATAATACTTGTAAAGGCCGGGGGCCTCAATCTGCGCCACCTTGACGGAGAACTGCTGCTGGTAGTTTTCCACACGCTCCAGCAAGTCCTGCTCCAGCGCGGCCCAGTCACTGCCATAATACCCGGTAGCTGTCAGTGTGGGTGTTGCCCTCCTCGTCCGTCCATGTATCGCTTTCAATCTCCGGGTAAAATTCAAAGCAGTCCAGATTTTCCGCAAGGTTGA
>NZ_CAJULS010000130.1 GCF_910587525.1 uncultured Oscillibacter sp.
CAACTACGACATGGCCTCCGGACAGGTCTGCGATGAGCTGGAGGTCGACCTGCACTGGGCGGACGGGCGTGAGGAGTCAGTGGAGTACCGGCTCAACGCTGTTGAAAAAGCGGTTCTGCTTCGGAAGATGGACACCTACTGCCAGGAGCAGACCGGCCAGACGCTGAAGGACTACAGCGCCCAGTTGCTGGCGGAGGAGATGGCGACGCCCACCCAGCCCACGATGTGATACAGATTTTTGCGTCTATGTCAATCTGGCTTGCGCTGCGGATCTCACCTGAGACTCAGCAGCTCGTCAAGGAGATGTGTCCGCGGGACAACTGCCGTACCCAAAACGAGTTTATCGAGAGGGCCATCCGGTTCTACGCCGGGTACGTCTCCGGTCAGGAGGCCACCGCCTACCTGCCGCCCGCGCTGGCGTCCGTCCTGCGCGGCACTGTGCAGGACACGGAGAACCGCATCTGCCGTCTGCTCTTCAAGCTGGCGGTGGAGCTGGACATGGTGATGAACGTGCTGGCGGCGGGGATGGAGATCAGCGATGACGCGCTCCGCAGTCTCCGGGGCCGGTGCGTTCAGAATGTGAAGAAGACCAGCGGCAGCGTCACGCTGGACAAGGCGGTGGAGTATCAGAGGGGCGGTGTGTGATATGGCATGGAGCACCGCTCATGAGGAACTACTCAAAAAAGTGAACCAGGAGATGGATGAGTACGCACGCAGTATGTGGGACCTCCCTGGCTACACTGTTTTCGGTAAAGCAGGTGAAATTGCCTCTATGGGATTTTGCTACAATCAACTGGCAGGACATCTCCACGACTACCCGGTTACGAGTGTAGAGCGGCTCCTGCAATATGAGAAGCCGCTGGAGGCTGTGCGCAGTCACTGGATGGTGGAACAGGACGTGGATCTGGAAGCTGAGTTCGACCGCGTCATTCATGAGTGGGGGCATGAGGAACCGGAGTCCGGAATGGACACGCCCGGCATGTCCTGATGCAGTGGAAAGGCGGTGACGCTCCATGCCCCGGATCATATTCAAGTGCCCTACATCAAGCCGGGGACAGCGAAAGCCGCCGCACACCTGAACAACTACGTCCGCTACGTTGCCACCCGTGACGGTACGGATCTCCTCAAGCCGGACAAGGCCGGCCAGCCCGCCACGAAAAAGCAGCGGGCTATGGTAGAGCGGCTCCTCCGGGACTTCCCCATGTGCCGCGGGATGTTCGAGTGCGAGGACTACCAGTCCTCTCCCACCCGCGCCGCCGCCTCGGAGTTTATCACCAGGGCGATAGAGGACAACTACGATCAGATCGCCAAGCGGGAGAACTACGTCAGCTACATTGCCCAGCGCCCTCGTGCGGAGCGGCTCGGCGCACATGGTCTGTTCAACGGCACAGGCGATGCGCTGGAGCTGTCCAGAATCGCAGAGGAGGTGGCGAACCACCCCGGCAACGTGTGGCTGCCCATCATCTCCCTGCGCCGGGAGGATGCCGCCCGCCTCGGCTACGACAACGCCAGACAGTGGCAGGCCCTCCTCTCCACCTATGTCCCTCAGATCGCGGACGCCATGAGGATACCCTGGGAGCAGTTCCGCTGGTACGCATCCTATCACGACGAGGGATCACATCCCCATGTCCACATGGTCTGCTACAGCGCGGACGGGCGCTCCGGCTTTCTGGATAAGGAGGGCATCGCCAGGATCAAGTCCGGACTGGCAAAGAATATTTTCCGCCAGGAGCTGACGGAGATCTACCGGCAGCAGACCCAGCGCCGGGATGAGCTGGTGCGGCAGTCCGGCGAGGTCATGAAGGAACTGATCCGGCAGATGCTCTCCGGCACACTGGAGAACCCCCGCATCGAGCAGCTCATGGGCGAACTGGCCCAGCGGCTGAAAAGCACCTCTGGCAGAAAGCAGTACGGCTACCTCAAGGCGCCGCTGAAAGCTGTGGTGGATGAGATCGTGGATGAGCTGGCAAAAGACGCCCGTGTCTCTTCCGCCTATGACCTGTGGTACCAGCTGCGGGAAGAAGTGCTGCGGACGTACCGGGATGACCTGCCGGAGCGTCTCCCCCTTTCCCGGCAGGCGGAGTTCAAGCGGATCAAGAATGTGGTGGTGGAGGAAGCGGCGCGGCTTGGTGAGCACACCGAGGTGTTCACGCCGGCGGATACTCAGGAGCCGCTCCAGGCCGGTGAGAACGCTGGCCCTGAGCCAGAGGCAGTGCCGGTAGACACGCCGGAGGAGGCTGATAGAGCGCCGCCTATCAGACAGGTCGACCCATACACTCTGTACCGTCTGGCAAAACGCATTCTCATGGACCCCGACACCAAATCTGAGCAGATCACTCACGCGGTGGACCATCTGACCCATGCGGCGGAGGCCGGGCTGGACTACGCCCAGTATGCCCTTGGAATGTTGTACCGTAATGGCGGGCCGGTGGTACAGGACATGACCCAGGCGGTGATCTGGTTCTCCCAGGCAGCCGAGCAGGGCAACCAGTACGCCATGTACGCCCTGGGCAAGCTGCGCCTGGAGGCGGACGATCCCGCCGCCGCTCTGCGCTGGTTCCGACAGTCCGCCGATCTTGGAAACCAGTTTGCGCAGTACCGGCTGGGCAAACTGCTGCTGAGCGGCGATGGTGTGGCAAAGGATACGGCGGGCGCTGTCCGCTGGCTGACGGAGTCCGCGGAGCAGGGGAACCAGTACGCCCAGTATGCCCTCGGCAAGCTGTACCTGCTGGGAAAGGACATTCCGCAGGACAGGGAATCCGCCGTTCGCTGGCTCACACTGGCGGCGGAGCAGGGCAATGAGTACGCCCGGTTTTTCCTTGACCACATGGACGACTCCCCCTCTCTCTTCGCCAGCGCCACCCGGCTCCTCCACCACATGGGCCGCATTTTCCAGGAGCAGGCCCCGCCCCCCAGCGGCGGGATCTCCTTTGTGGACAGCAAGCTGAGGAGAAAGATCAGGGAGAAGAAGATCGCCATGGGCCACAAGCCCAACGACCATGAGGAGCCGGAGATTGCGCCCCGGCAGATATGAGAGAGGGAAAAGGGACGGTTCCTCCACGGAGCCGTCCCTCTCTGTCAGACACTGAAATTCAGCTGATGATAATATCCGTCACAGACACGGGCGATGGGCTTGTCCGCCACATCGGGCTGTTCCGGGCCGTAGAGCAGACGGCCAACCCTGTAGACCGCGCCGTTAATCATGACGGACTCTCCCACCGTGCGTCCGCCGAAGCGGGTCAGCCACGCCAGCGCCTCCCGTACCGTACAGCCCCGCCGCAGCTCTCCGTTCTCATCCCAGATCGGGTCATAACTCAATTCCATACACAACATCCTTTCCTCCAGTAAAAAGCAACCGCTGTATATTGTAGACGGGCCGCCAAAGAAAAGCAATGGCGGAAACGGAGAAAAAGCAGGGAAATTCTGTATGAGCCAGGGAGCAATTGGGGGTTGACAAATCGAAACACCTAAACGGGGTACGCTTCACACAGTATTTCTACGCCGACCTTCTGCCGTGGCAGTACCAGAAGAGGCACCCAAGGCCTGCGCCGCCCAGGGAATTCCCCACTGTTACCGGCAGGAGATTCCGCAGCAGGAAGTTCCCCCAGGTCAGGGCGGTGAGGTCCACCCCCGCCTCCGCCGCCAGGGACGCATAGGCGGGGACCATCCCGGCAAACAGCCCGGCGGGGATGTAGAAGAGGTTGGCGATACAGTGCTCAAAGCCGCAGATGACGAAAAAGGCCACCGGCAAGTAGGCCCCCACCACCCGGCCCATCAGGTCTCTGGCGGACAGGGACAGCAGCACCCCGGCTGTCACCAGGAGGTTGCAGAGAATCCCCAGGATCACGGCGTTCCCCGCCGGGAGAGCGCATTTCCCCGCCGCCAGCTTCATGGTAAACACTGCCAGCTGACCGCCGGAGTAATTCAGCTGGCCGCCGAAGGCACAGCCAACGGCGGTGAGCATTGCGCCCACGGCGTTACCCAGGTACACCACGCACCAGTTTTTCAGCATCCCACCCGCCGTGGCCTGGCGGTCCAGTAGAGAGATGACCATCAGCGTGTTGCCGGTAAAAAGCTCCGACCCCGTCAGGATCACCATGGCCAGGCCAAAGGGGAACAGCAGCCCGCAAACAATCCGGGCCGCGCCCACATTGGCGATGGTGTGGGCGGCGGTGTTGGTCACCGCCCCGCCCATGGCGATAAAGAACCCGGCCAGCACCGCCAAGAGGAACATCTTCACAAGGGGCAGCTGCGTCTTGTTCCGGCCCGCCGCGGCATAGTTCGCGGCACACTCTGCAGGGGTATAGAGGTTCATGAAAAGGCCTCCTGTGTCAAAGTATCTGGTAACGGCGCATAAACTCCACCGGCGTACAGATCTCAGGCCGCTCGACCTGAATCTCCGCAAAGTCCTTGTCCCCCGTGATCAGTATATCCACATCCTCAATGATTGCGGTATATAAAACGGGATAGTCTTTCGGATCTCTGATCTCAAACAGCGTCTCATCCATGACACGCGGCGTATAGACCAGCTCATAACTCATCGCGGCGAGCATCTGGTCGACGGCAGCCGCTTTTGTTGGAAATTTACGCTGGATCACATAGCCCAGCTCTTCCACGATGAAGGACGAGAGAACCAGCCTGTGCTCCTCAAAGATGCAGCGCATCATCCGGTTCATCCGCTCACTGGGGAAGAGAATGGCTGAGAGAAGGACGTTGGTGTCCAGCATGATCCGCATCTCAGCCCTCCATCCGTTCCCGCCGCAGTTCAGAGACCAGGTCGACCACATCCTGTTCGTCTTTCAGCCCAAGCCGTTCCGCCTCCCCGGTAAATGCGGCCTGTGCCTTTCGCAGCGCGTCCATGGAGGAGTTCATCATGATGACCCGCCCCTGCTCCTCAACAAACAGGATCTTGTCTCCCTCCTTTACGCCGAGTTTTCTCCGAATATCAATGGGAATTGTGATCTGTCCCTTTGATGTGACTTTGGCAAGCTCCATCGTGTTTGACTCCTTTCTCAAACCCGCGATTCCTTACTTTCCTTACTATCAGTATACCCCATATAGATGAAAAAAGCAACCGTGAATTTAACAAGGAGGATGTATGCCCTATATCCATTTTACCGAGGAACAAAAGCTCCGGGCCGCCTCTGTGGACCTGGTGGAGTTCCTCCGCCATCAGGGGGAGAAGCTGATCCCCTCCGGGCCGGAGTACCGCCTGGCCAGCGACCACAGCGTCACTGTCCGGGGCAATGAGTGGTATGACCACGCCGCGAAGGAGGGCGGCGGGCCTGTCTCCTTCGTTCAGCAGTTCTATAACCTCTCCTACCCGGAGGCCGTCACCCGTCTGCTGGACGGCGACCGTCTGTCAGGCGGAGAGCAGGGAACCGTCTACGCTTCTGCCCAAAAGCAGGAGGAAAGGCCCGGAAAGGAATTTGCCCTGCCCACTGCCGGCCGGGAGATGCGGCGGATGTACGCCTATCTGCTGGGGCGCCGGTTCCTGGACCGGAACGTGGTCAATGCCTTTGTCCGGGCGGGGCTGCTGTATGAGAGCTGCGAGAGGTTCAAGGACAGAGAGTACCACAACGCCGTCTTTGTCGGCAAGGACGGGAACGGCGTCCCGCGCCACGCCCACAAGCGCAGCCTCAACAGCCTCGGAAAGACCTTCCGCATCAACGTGGAGGGCAGCGATCCCCGGTGCAGCTTCCACCACACCGGGACCAGCGGCCGCCTCTATGTCTTCGAGGCCCCCATTGACCTGCTGTCCTTCCTCACCCGTTATCCCAGAGGATGGCAGGAACACAGCTTCGTCTCACTCTGCGGCACCAGTGAACACGCCATGCTCTGGATGCTGGAGCAGAACCCCGGCCTCCGCACCGTCTGCCTCTGCCTGGATCATGATGCGGCGGGCATTGAGGCCAGTGGACGGCTGGCGGAGATCCTCCATGAGCACGGATATGACAATGTAGGAGTGATCCAGCCCGAGTGGAAAGACTGGAACGAGGACCTCAAGGCCCAGCGAGGCCTCCCCGCGCAGGAGGCGGAGGAGCATCCACAGCTCATCATCGCCCCAGAGATCTGCGGCAGGATCAGCCAACAGGTAGAAGGCTCCCGCAGGGACTACTGGGAGCAGGACATTCCCAATCTCATCGATTACGCGAAGATCTGCCTCCGCTGGAAGCAGTTTGACCGGGCCATGGAGTGCATGGAGCACGCGTCCGCCCTGGCGCTGGCGGTCTATAAACGGGAGCTGCGGCAGCTGGGAGAGCGATGCTCCACGGAGGATTTGGCTGACGCGCTGTGCCGCCGCATCCTGCCGCATCAGAACCGGGGCTGCCTGCAGCGCCGCCCATCGGAACTGACGGCACAATTTCAAAGTGTACTGGAGAAAGCCTTAGCCCCTGGTATCCGCGGGGAGACAGAGAAACAGGCGCTGGCGGACAACTGGCTGGAGCTGGCGGTATCCTTTGCCAGGGTTCCGGTCAAATATGAGGCGGATGTCCAGTATGTTTTGTTGCAACCGACATATGTCCTGAGTGTACGGCTCGTAAA
>NZ_CAJULS010000131.1 GCF_910587525.1 uncultured Oscillibacter sp.
ATCAGGAGAAGGATTATTTGGGCGAACTGGATGGCAGATCCGGCGACGGTGATCTGGGATTCAGCATGGAGGCCGCGTTCACCGCCGTGTGGAATACCGCGAAGGAATACAACGGCACACAGATCAGTGAGCTTTTAATGAAAGCCGCGATGAACTGTAACAAAGCTGCCCCTTCTACAATGGGAACTCTGATGTCCGCCGGAATTATGGCAATCGCCAAAGAAGTCAAAGGAAAGGACGGACTGGAAAACGGAGACGTCGTCCGCCTGCCTGGAATATTTGCCCAGGCCATCATGGCCCGTGGAGGCGCGAAGCTCGGGGATAAGACCATACTGGACGCGTTGTGCCCTATGGCCGAAACGGTGGAACGGGAATTTAGCCAGGGATCAGCGCTGAAAGCGGCCTTTTCCGCCGGCGCAGAGACGGCCAAAACTGCCGCCAAAGGAACCGCCGGAATGCGTGCCGCGGCTGGACGGGCAAAATGGCTGGGAGAACGGGCCGTCGAGTATCCGGATGGCGGCGCGGTCCTGTGCGGCATAATTGCTCAGGCACTGGTGGACTGAATATTTGATTTCCGTTTAGACAGAGGATATCTGTCAGAAACATCTGTAATTCGACAATTGAGGAGACAAAACATATGAACAAAGTAATCTTAAACGGCGTAGATCTGAGCATAGAGGACGTGGTAAAGGTAGCGCGTGAGGGGTATCAGGTGGAGATTGACGCGGCGTGCATGGCCCGGATTGCGGAGGTACGGGAGTACATGGAGCGGGAGTGGATGCGTGAGGACGCGCCCGCGGTGTACGGGTTCAACACGGGGCTGGGCAAGCACAAGGACTGCAAGGTGTCCATTGAGGAGAGCGACCTGCACCAGTACCGGACGGTGCTGTCCCACTGCGGCGGCGTGGGCGAGGCGGCGCCGGAGGACGTGGTGCGCGCGGCGATGTGCGTGCGTCTGAACGCGTTCTGCCGCGGGGTGTCCGGCCTGCGGCCCGCGGTGGTGGAGCGGCTGGTGGAGCTGCTGAACAAGGGGGTACACCCGGTGGTGCCCTGGCAGGGGAGCGTGGGCGCCTGCGGCGACCTGGCCCCCATGGCCCACATCGTCTCGGTGCTCATCGGGGTGCCCCAGGCGGAGGCGTTCTACCAGGGGGAGCGGATGCCGGCCCAGGAGGCGCTGAACAAGGCGGGAATCACCCCGGTGGAGTTCCAGCTCAAGGCGAAGGACTGCCTGGCCCTGCTCAACGGGACCACCATGTTCGCCGGCATGGCCTGCCTGAATATCCACGACGCGGAGCGGCTGTACAAGGTGTCTGAGATCACCACGGCCCTGTCGCTGGAGGCGGTACGGGGGGAGACCCGGGCCTTCGACCCCCGGATTCAGAGCGCCCGGCCCTACGAGGGGCAGATCAAGGCGGCGGCCAACGTGCTGCGGCTGGTGGAGGGCAGCCAGCGTGTGACGGAGGATTCCCGCAAGGTGCGTCTGGACTACGACGTGATGCACCCCCACTACCAGGAGCGGGTGCAGGACGTCTACTCCCTGCGGTGCATGCCCCAGGTCCAGGGCGTGTGCCGGGAGAACCTGAGCTACATCAAGCACCTGGTCGCGGTGGAGATCAACGCCGCCACCGACAACCCCCTCATCTTCCCCAAGGGGGACGGGCACTACGAGTTCCTGTCCGGGGGCAACTTCCACGGCGAGCCCACCGGCTTCGCCATGGACCTGCTGACCATGTCCCTGGCGGAGATCGGGAACATCGCCGACCGGCGGTGCTTCTCGCTGTGCGACCCCACGCTGAGCTACGGCCTGCCCCTGGCCCTGGCCGGGGAGCCCATCGGGCTGAACTACGGCTACAATATCATCTGCTGCTCCACCTCCGCCCTGGCCTCGGAGAACAAGACGCTGTGCTTCCCCTCGGTGTGTGACAACATCCCGACGAAGGCCAACCAGGAGGACCACGTGTCCATGGCGCCCTGGGCGGCGCGGAAGGCCCAGCTGGCCATCAGGAATCTGGAGAAGATTCTGGGCATCGAGCTGCTGCTGGCGTCCCGGGGGATCTTCATCTCCTCGGAGAAGCTGGGGCAGTTCAAGCTGGGCAAGGGCACCCAGGTGGCCTATAAGCTAGTGACCGACCGCGTCGCGTTCCAGCGGGAGGACATCTACATGGGCGACCAGTCCAAGGCGGCCATCGGTCTGGTGGAGTCGGACGAGTTGCTCAAGGCGGTGGAGGCCGCGGTAGGCGAGCTGTAAGAAAAGCGGACAAGAGGGACAGCCGGACTGGCGTGGGAAAGGGCCGGCTGTCCCCCGGCGTATTTAGGAGTTGAACGATCATGTCGGAAAAGAGCTGTGAGATCAGCCTGCGGCTGAACGGCCGGGAGCGGCGGTTTCGCGTGGAGGAGCGGGAGACGCTGCTGCGTGTGCTGCGGGAGCGCGCGGGGCTGACAGGCGCGAAAAAGGGCTGCGACCTTGGTGAGTGCGGGGCGTGTACGGTGATTCTGAACGGCCGGGCGGTGAACTCCTGCTGTGTGTTCGCGGTACAGGCGGACGGCGGGACGGTGGAGACCATCGAGGGGCTGGGGACGCCGGACAAGCCCCATCCGCTCCAGCGGGCGTTTATCGACGCGGGGGCCATCCAGTGCGGGTTCTGCACGCCGGGGATGATACTGGCGGCCAAGGCGCTGCTGGACCGGGAGCCCCATCCCAGCCGGGAGGCGATCCGGCGGGCGCTGTCGGGGAACCTGTGCCGGTGTACGGGCTATGAGAAGATTGAGCGCGCGGTGGAGCTGGCCGCGGAGGCCATCTCCGGCCTCGTGGAGAAGGGGGGCGGAGAGGCGTGAGCGGGGAACGGAGCTTTCAGAGCGTGAATCAGCCGCTCCCCCGGCTGGAGTCGCTGGAGAAGGCCACGGGGCGGGCGAAGTATACCGACGACCTGCGCCTGCCGGACATGGCCTACGCGGCCCTGGTGCGCAGCCCCTACTCCCGGGCCAGGGTGAGGGCCATCGACGTCAGCGGTGCGGAACAGATTCCCGGCTACCTGGGCTGCCTGCTGCCGGAGGAGGTCCCCCAGGAGTATTTCAACTGCTCGGGCAACCCGCCCTCCCCCCTGCTGATGAAGGACGAGCTGGTGCTGACCCGGGAGCCGAAGGTGCTGGGGGACCGGATCGCCTGCGTGGCGGCGGAGACGGAGGAGGCGGCCCGCGCGGCGGCGGACGCGGTGCGGGTGGAGTATGAGGTGCTGACGCCCTATCTGGATGTGAGCGGCGCCCTGCGAGAGGGCGCGGAGCCGCTGCAGCCCCACATCGCGCCGGACAACATCATCCAGCGGCGGGAGGTGAGCCAGGGGGACCGGGCGGCGGGGGAGGCCGCGTCGGAGATCATTGTGGAGGACCACTTCTCCACTCCCCCGATGCAGCACGCCACGATAGAGCTGACCAGCTGCCTGTGCGACTTCAGCGACGGGGTCCACCTGACGGTGTACAGCACGTCCCAGACGGTGTTTCAGGAGCGGCGGCTGACGGCGGAAATTCTGGGAATCAAGGAGTCGGACGCGCGCTTCTCCAAGCCCATGGTGGGCGGGGGCTTTGGCGCGCGGCAGCAGCTCCACGCCCAGCATGTGGCGGCGCTGATGTCCAAAAAGCTGAGGCGCCCGGTGAACCTGTCCTACACCCGGGAGGAGGACCTGTACTCGGTGGCGCGCCACGGCTCGGAGGTGGACCTGCGGATCGGGGCCAGCCGGGACGGGAGGCTGCGGCTGTTTGACACCACCTACCGCCTCAACGGCGGGCCCTACACCACCCACACCCCCACGGTGGTGGCGGCGGCGGCCCGGAAGCTGCAGTACCGGGTGCCCAACTACTTCTTCGAGGGTCTGAGCGTCTATACCGACCACATCACCGGCGGAGCGTTCCGGGGATACGGCAACACCCAGCTGACCTTCGGGCGGGAGATTCTGATGGACCGGCTGGCCCAGAAGCTGGAGATGGACCCGGTGGAGCTGCGGCTGCTGAACCAGGTACAGGTGGGGGAGTGTTTCCCCTGCGCCAGCATCCCGGTGAGCAGCAACAACATCGCCGGCTGCGCCCGGCGCTGCCGGGAGATCCAGGCGGAGATCGACGGGAAGAGCCCCCTGGTGGACAACGAAGAGGTCCGGCAGGCCTGGGGAATCGCCTTCAGCTGCCACGGCTCCGGCCCCTCCTCCAAGGAGGGCCTGAGCTCGGCGGTGGTGATCCTCAACGACGACGCCACGGTGCAGCTGCTGGTGGGGTCGTCGGACATCGGCCAGGGCAGCGAGACGATGGAGAGCCAGATCGCGGCGGAGTGCCTGGGCGTCCCCCTGTCCGACGTGAGGATCACGGCGGCGGACACCAGGGTGACCCCCTACGACACCGGCACCTTCGGCAGCAGCCAGACCTTCATCTGCGGCAACGCGGTGACCCGGGCCTGCGCGGATTTGAGGAAAAAGGTGCTGGCCCAGCTGCGGGCCATCCGCCCGGACAGCCAGGTGGAGGAGCGGGGGCGGGGCTACCTGGTGGACGGCGAGCCCCTCAGCTTCCGGGAGGCGGCCCGGGAGGTGATGTTTGACATCCGGGGCGGCGTGATGATCGGCAGCGGGACCTATAAGGCGGAGGCCTGTCCCAACCCCTTCTCGGTGTGTTTTGTGAAGGCGGAGTACCACAAGAAGCTCAACGCCATCCGGCTGCTGGACATCATCGAGGTGGTGGACGTGGGCACGCCCATCAACCGCCTGACGGTGGAGGGGCAGCTGGAGGGCGGGATCGCCCAGGGTGTGGGCTACGCGCTGTACGAGCGGCTGGAGATCAACCCCCGGAGCCGGCGGACGCTGAGCTCCGACCTGCTGCACTACCGGATCCCTCAGATGGCCGACATGCCCCAGACCCATGTGGATATGGTGGACAGCTACGACCCCTACGGCCCGCTGGGGGCGAAGAGCGTGGGGGAGCTGGCCACGGTGCCGGTGGCGCCGGCCATTGTGAACGCGGCGCGGCGTGCCAGCGGGCGGGAGATCAACAGCCTGCCGCTGTGCGACCGGTTTGTCATACTGCCCAGCCGGCGGAAGGAGGAAGACGGATGATGGTCAAAACGGTAAAAGAGGCGCTGGAGGCCGGCCCCGGCACCTATGTGGGGGGCGGGACGGACCTGATGCCGCTGCTAAAAAACCACGCGCGGGACGACCGGACCCTCATTTTCCTCCACCAGGTGGAGGAGCTGAGGGGGATCCGGGAGGAGGACGGATACGTGTACCTGGGCGCGGGAGAGACGCTGTACGACCTGTCGGTCCACCCGCTGGTGAGAAAGCGCCTGCCCGCCGTCGCCCAGGCGGCGGGGGTGACCGCCTCCCCCCAGATCCGGAACATCGCCACCCTGGGCGGCAACATCATGCAGGACCGGCGGTGCGTCTACTTCAACCAGAGCCGGTTCTGGCGGGGCGGGCTGGAGCTGTGCTTCAAGACCGGGGGAGCCATCTGCCACCAGATCCCCAACTCCCCGGTGTGCCGGGCCATCTACTACTCGGACGCGGCCACCGCCCTGCTGGTGTACGAGGCGGAGGCGGAGTGCGTGGAAGAGGAGCGGCGGAGCTGGGTCCCGGTGGCGGAGCTGATCCGCCGCCACAGCCAGGCCAACGGTTTGGCCTGTGACCGGCGCCTGCCGGCGCTGGTGGTCCGGTTCCGGATACCGGTCCCGCCGGAGGGGGAGCGGAGCGGCTTTTACAAGTACGCCATGCGCGCCACCATTGACTTCCCGATTATCAACTTCGCCCTGCGCGCGGGGGGCGGCCGCCCGTCCAGGGCGGCCGCGGGCGCGGTGGCCCCGGAGCCGGTGCCGCTGGAGGAGACAGCCGCCGCTCTGGACCAGGGAAAGGACCGGGACGCGGTCACCGCCGCCTGCCAGCGGGACCTGGCCCGCCTGGCCCTCCCCATCCGCGAGGCCTGCGTCCCTCCCGCGATGAAACGCGGCCTTTACTCCCATATAGATATCCTGCTGCGCTCCCTTACACAGTCTGACAGGGGCTGAGATCGTATGATCTCAGCCCCTGTTTTTCCTTGAATTGTTCTGGTTTGAGCCGGAATCAGGAGTCGATAAAGCCGCAACAACCGCCGGTGTGACTGATCGGAATGGAGCCATCCAGATGATTCTCCTTAATCTGGGCAATCTTTCTCATGTGGAGAAGTTTCTGGCGGATGCGGGTTATTCCGGCGAATGATTCACAAATCAAGTGAAAGACATTTGCGGTGCGCGGGTTAAAGCGATCATAGAGCAGTACAAACCGACAACAACAGAAGAGATGCGGGACATCTTTGGCCTTGTGTTCGAGGCTATGCTACAAGGGGACATGGATAGTCACCTGGGG
>NZ_CAJULS010000132.1 GCF_910587525.1 uncultured Oscillibacter sp.
AGGACGTGCGCAACCAGGTGGCCAAAATGAAGCAAATCCCGGTTCCGGAGCTGATTCAGGACAAAAAGCTGCTCTTTGTGGACGACTCCATCGTCCGGGGCACCCAGCTGCGGGAGACGGTGGAATTCCTCTACGAGTCCGGGGCCAAGGAGGTCCACATGCGCTCCGCCTGCCCCCCCATCATGTTCAGCTGCAAGTATCTGAACTTCTCCCGGGGCAACTCGGATATGGACCTGCTGGCCCGGCGCGTTGTCCAGGAGCTGGAGGGGGACGAGGGCCAGGAGCACCTGGAGGAGTACGCCGACGCATCCACCGGCCGGGGCCAGTGCCTGCTCAGGCGCATCTGCGAGAAGCTGGGCTTTGACTCCCTGGGGTATCAGTCCCTGGAGGGGCTGCTGGAGGCCATCGGCATTGACCGGGAGAAAATCTGCACCTACTGCTGGACCGGAAAGGAATGACGCGGAGGCCGCCGGGGGCGGCGGTTCCCGCACGAAATATCCCCAAATTCAAAACGGAGGTTTACCATGGAAAACTCCCATTCCGCCGCCTACGCCGCCGCCGGCGTGGACATCGAGGCCGGGTACAGGGGCGTGCAGCTGATGAAGCGGCACGTGGCCCGGACCGTGATCCCCGGCGTGGTCTCCGGCATCGGAGGCTTCGGCGGCCTCTTTGCCCCGGACCTGGCCGGCATGAAAGAGCCCGTGCTGGTCTCCGGCACCGACGGCGTGGGCACCAAGCTGCGCCTGGCCCAGCTGCTGGGGAGGCACGACACCGTCGGCATCGACTGCGTGGCCATGTGCGTCAACGATATCATCTGCTGCGGGGCAAAGCCCCTCTTCTTCCTGGACTACATCGCCATCGGCAAAAACGAGCCGGAGAAGGTGGCGGACATCGTCTCCGGCGTGGCGGAGGGCTGCGTCCGCTCCGGCTGCGCCCTCATCGGCGGCGAGACCGCCGAGCACCCCGGCGTCATGGACCCGGACGACTACGACATCGCAGGCTTTGCCGTGGGCGTGGTGGACAAGTCCAAAATCATCGACGGCAGCAGGATTCAGGAGGGAGACGCCCTCATCGGCCTCACCTCCTCCGGCGTCCACTCCAACGGCTTCTCCCTGGTTCGGAAGGTCTTTGACATTGAGCGCACTGACCTCGCCGCCCCCATGGACGCGCTGGGGGGCAAGAGCCTGGGAGAGGCGCTTCTGGCCCCCACCAAACTCTATGTCAAACCTGTCCTTGCTCTGCTGGAGGGCGGCATCGACCTCCACGGAGCCAGCCACATCACCGGCGGCGGCTTCTACGAAAACGTGCCCAGGATGCTGCCCGAGGGGCTGGAGGCGCATTTCTACGCGGCCATGCTGCCCCGGATGCCCATCTTTGACCTCATCGCCAAACGGGGGAACATCTCCGAACGCGACATGTACAACACCTTTAACATGGGCCTTGGCATGGTGCTGGCCGTCCCCCGGGAGCAGGCGGACAAGGCCCTGGCCATCCTCCGCGGCGCTGGAGAGCCGGACGCGGCGGAGGTGGGCGGCGTGTGCCCCGGAGACGCGGGCGTCGCCTTCTGCGAGGTCTGCCCCCCTGTGGTATGAGTATGGACAAGAAGAGAATCGCCGTGCTGGTCTCCGGCGGCGGAACCAATCTGGAGGCATTGCTGAACGCCCAGGAGGCGGGAAAGCTCCCCCACGGGGAGATCGTGCTGGTGTGCGCCAGCAGCGAGGGTGCCTACGCCCTGGAGCGGGCCCGGAACCACGGCGTCCCCGCCACCGTGGTGGCCCGAAGGGCCATGAGCCAGTCCGCCTTTGAGACGGCGCTGAATATCAAGCTGGCGGCCTACCGGGTGGACGTCATCATTCTGGCGGGCTTCCTCTCCATCCTGTCGGAGGAGTTTGTCAGCCGCTGGCCGGACCGCATTTTGAACGTCCACCCCTCCCTGATCCCCGCCTTCTGCGGGAAGGGGATGTACGGCCTCCGGGTCCACGAGGCCGCTTTGGCCCGGGGCGTGAAGGTCACCGGGGCCACGGTGCACCTGGTGAACGAGATCCCCGACGGCGGGCGCATCCTGCTGCAAAAGACAGTGGAGGTCCTGCCGGAGGACACGGCGGAGACCCTCCAGCGCCGGGTGATGGAGCAGGCGGAGTGGATTCTCCTGCCCCAGGCGGCGGAGATGGTGTGCCGGGGAGTGGCGGAGGAGGAGGCATGACACAGGCTGAACAGGCCGCCTTTGTCCGCCGCTGCTATGAGACGGCCTATGAAAAGCAGGCCCAGTCCGACGGGGCATTTCTCCCCGGCGTCCCGCCGGAGATGCGCACCGGCCTCACCGACGGGCGGGGCTGGTTTCAGTGGAAGCTGATCCCCGCCCCCACCCGGCCAGAGGCCCTGGACGCCCTGGAGCGGAAATGGGGAGTATCCCTGCCGCCTCTGCTGCGGGCGTTTCTCTCCACAGACTGCCACTTTTTGAACGCACCCGGCTTCTTCGACGTCCGGCCCGACGACCCTCTGGCGGTATTTCGAAGCACTCTGGCCGAGCCCGCCCTGTTTCAGGCGGGGCTCGTTCCCCTGGGCTGGGGAGAGGAGGGCGGCGGCGCCCTTTACTGCCTTGACCTGGCCAATATGCCCGACGAGGACTGCTGTCCCGTCATTGCCCTGGACTACCTGTCCTTTTCCATGGACCTGGACGGCGGCGGAGACCGGGCCGCCCTGCTGGAGATTTCCAAGCCGGCGGCAGAAAACCTAAAAACATATGCGGAACAGCTGTTCCTGCAATAAGGAGCGCGAACTATGACGGAACTGGAACTGAAATACGGCTGCAACCCCAACCAGAAGCCCTCCCGCGTCTTCATGCGCCAGGGCGGTGATCTGCCTGTCACCGTGCTCAACGGCAGGCCGGGCTACATCAACTTTCTGGACGCCCTGAACTCCTGGCAGCTGGCCCGGGAATTGAAGGAGGCCACAGGCCTCCCCGCCGCCGCCAGCTTCAAGCACGTCTCCCCCGCCGGGGCCGCCGTGGGCCTGCCCCTCAGCGGGACCGAGCGAAAAATTTACTTCGTGGAGACAGACAAAGACCTCTCCCCCATCGCCTGCGCCTACATCCGGGCCCGGGGGGCGGACCGCCTCTGCTCCTACGGCGACTGGGCGGCCCTGTCCGACGTGTGCGACGCGGACACCGCCGCCTACCTCAAGGCGGAGGTCTCCGACGGCATCATCGCCCCGGGCTACACCGCCGAGGCCCTGGAGATCCTGAAAACCAAGAAGAAGGGCAATTACAACGTGGTGCAGATCGACCCGGCCTATGTGCCCGACCCCGTGGAGTACAAGGACGTGTACGGCGTCACCTTCCAGCAGGGACGGAACGGGTACAGAATTGACGAGAGCCTCCTGGGCAATATCGTCACCCGAAACCGCGACCTGCCCCAGGCGGCGAAAATTGACATGATCGTGGCCCTCATCACTCTGAAATACACCCAGTCCAACTCCGTGTGCTACGTGAGGGACGGGCAGTCCATCGGCGTGGGAGCCGGCCAGCAGAGCCGCATCCACTGCACCCGTCTGGCCGGCGCCAAGGCTGACAGCTGGTATCTGCGCCAGCACCCCAAGGTGCTCTCCCTGCCCTTCACCGGCGGTATCCGCCGCCCGGACCGGGACAACGCCATTGACTGCTACCTCTCAGACGAGGAGAGCATGTGGCTGCTGGCGGATGGAAGCTGGGAGAGGACCTTCCAGACCCGGCCGGAGCCCCTGACGGGGGAGGAGAAAAAGGAGTGGCTCGCGCAGATGGGCGGCGTCACCTGCGGGTCCGACGCCTTCTTCCCCTTCGGAGACAATGTGGAGCGGGCCCGGCGGAGCGGGGTGCAGTACATTGTGCAGCCCGGCGGGTCGATTCGGGATGACAATGTGATTGAGACGGCCGACAAGTACGGCATGACCATGTGCTTTACCGGGATGCGGTTATTCCACCACTGAGGAAAGTGATTGCTCGCCCTTGCGGGCGGGGAGGATTCAGCCATGATGATGGCTGGTGCATTCCGTGCCGCAAAGCGGCACAACCCCCGTCCCCGCCCGCGACGGAACCCCCGTCCCGCTGGGCGGGTCTCCCAAAGGAAGACAACCCCCCCTCCCCTGCGGGAATCAAAAAGGAGCCCAGATTTCACTCATGTGAGGTACATTTATGGATCTGCTCGTAGTCGGCGGCGGAGGCCGCGAACATGCCATCATCAAGAAGCTGAAAGAGAATCCCCAGGTTGAGACCATCTACGCCCTGCCGGGCAACGGCGGCATCGCCGCCGACGCGGTGTGCGTGCCAGAGATCGGAGTCAAGGACATTGACAAAATCGTGGACTTTGCCAGATCCCGCGCCATTGATTTCGCCGTGGTGGCCCCGGACGACCCCCTGGCCCTGGGGTGCGTGGACCGGCTCCACGAGGCCGGCATCCCCTGCTTCGGGCCCGACGCCAAGGCCGCCCGCATCGAGGCCAGCAAGGTCTTCTCCAAGAACCTGATGAAGAAATACGGCATCCCCACCGCCCGGTACGAGGTCTTCGATGATCCCGCCAAGGCCCTGGCCTATTTGAAAACCGCCTCCTTCCCCATCGTGGTCAAGGCCGACGGCCTGGCCCTGGGCAAGGGCGTGCTGATCCCCCAGAATCTCCAGGAGGCGGAGGCCGCCGTGAAGTCCATTATGGAGGACAAGGCCTTCGGCGACTCCGGCAACGAAATTGTCATTGAGGAGTTCCTGACGGGCCCGGAGGTCAGCGTTCTGGCCTTCACCGACGGGACCGCCATCGCCCCCATGGTCTCCTCCATGGACCACAAGCGGGCCGGGGACGGCGACACGGGCCTGAACACCGGCGGCATGGGCACCGTGGCCCCAAACCCCTGCTACACGCCGGAGACGGCGGCGGAGTGCATGGAGAAGATTTTCCTCCCCACCCTGGCCGCCATGCGGGCGGAGGGCTGTCCCTTCAAGGGCTGTTTGTATTTTGGGCTGATGATGACCCCCGACGGGCCCAAGGTCATCGAATACAACTGCCGCTTCGGCGACCCGGAGACCCAGGTGGTCCTCCCCCTGCTGAAAACGGATCTGCTGACGGTCATGCAGGCCGTGGAGAACGAAACCCTGGGGGACCTGACGGTCGAGTGGCACGGCGGCGCCGCCGCCTGCGTCATTCTGGCCTCCGGCGGCTATCCCGGCAGCTATGAAAAGGGGAAGGAGCTCTCCATCCCGGAGGACCTCCCCGAAAACGTCACCGTCTACCACGCCGGAGACCAGCTGTCCGGCGGGAAGCTGGTGACCAGCGGCGGCCGGGTCCTGGGCGTCACCGCCGCCGGGGACACCCTGGAAGCCGCTTTGAAGGACGCCTACGCCGCCGCGAATCGCATCGGGTTCGAGGGGAAATACCTGCGGCACGACATCGGACGGCGGGCCCTCCGGGCCCTGGAGGGCTGAACATGGTAAGACGCGTATACGCAGAAAAAAAGCCCGCCCTCCGGCTGGAGGCCCAGGGGCTTTTAACGGAGCTCCGGACCATTCTGGGCGTCTCCTCTCTCACCGGGCTGCGGCTGGTGAACCGCTACGACGTGGAAAACCTTTCGGAGGAGGTCTTCCAAAGGGCCAAGTCCATCGTCTTCTCCGAACCCCAGGTGGACCTCATTTATGAGGAGAGCTTCCCCCTGCCGGAGGGCCCCCACACCGTCCTGGCGGTGGAGGCCCTGCCGGGGCAGTTCGACCAGCGGGCGGACTCCGCCGCCCAGTGCGTCCAGCTGATGGCGGGCGGGGAGCGGCCCCTGATCGCATGCGCAAAAATCTACGTTCTCTCCGGCGATCTGACGGCGGAGGAGCTGACGCGGATCAAGGGCTACCTCATCAACCCCGTGGAGTGCCGGGAGGCCGCCCTGGAAAAACCGGAGACCCTGGTCCAAAGCCACGAGATTCCCGGCCACGTGGAGACCGTCCAGGGCTTTACCGCCATGGACGAAGCGTCCCTGGCCGCCCTGCTGGACCGGCTGGGCCTTGCCATGGACCTGGACGACCTGAAATTCCTCCAGGGCTGCTTCCGGGACACAGAGCGCAGGGACCCCACCATCACCGAGGTGCGGGTGGTGGACACCTACTGGTCCGACCACTGCCGCCACACCACCTTCTCCACCCATCTGGACGAAATCCGGATCGACGACCCCGCCGTGAAAGCGGCCTATGACCGCTATCTGGCCGCCCGGGCGGAGGTCTACGGCGAGGAAACGGCCGCCCGGCGGCCTCAGACCCTGATGGACATGGCCACCATCGGCGCAAAGGCGCTGAAAAAGCGGGGCCTGCTCCCCGAGCTGGACGAGAGCGAGGAGATCAACGCC
>NZ_CAJULS010000133.1 GCF_910587525.1 uncultured Oscillibacter sp.
GAACTCGCATCCCCAGCTTGGAAGGCTGGTGCCCTGACCATTGTGCTACACCTGCGTTTGCCCTCCCGGAAATTGTCAGCTGAGTTAGAATACCACGAAACCGGGCGGCTGTCAAGTATTCCGGCACATTCTTTTGAAAATTTTTGCGGAATTGGCAGATCGGACCGGAGACGGCCGGCGGTCAGTACTGACTGACGGCGCCGGTGGCGCAGTTTACGTAGTAGCTCACCGTGTCGGTGACAATGTGCCACGCCGGCGTCAGGGCCATGGGGGCGGCGGTGGAGCTCTGGAGCTCATAGCACAGTGACATCTCCGTGATGGAAGAGGCCACGGCGCCGGTCTCCCGGCGCATGGCCAGAAAGGCGGTCAGGGCCGCCTGGGCGGAGAGGAGGTCCGGGTTTCCGGCGGCTTCCGCGGAGGTCTCCGGCAGCAGCGTGCCTCTGGCAGCCAGCACCGCGTTCTGCTCCAGCGTGAAGGTCACGGCACAGTTGGCAACCGGCAGCCCGGCGTACTCCCGGAGGGCGGTGAGGGTGCCGCTGTCGGTGTCATCCAACCGAACGTCGGACACCACATAGCGGAAGTTCTTGCAGAACGCTTGGCAGAAGGCCCCTCCGTCAGAGGAGGACAGGGTGCCGGCAGCCTCAAAGCCGCCGTTTTCCCGAAACAGCGCCGCGCCGCCGGCGCCGCTGTATGAGTAGACGCCGCCCCGCTCGGAGTGGCGGAGGTTTCCGCCCAGCAGATAGACGGCGGCGGAGCGCTCCAGGGAGGTGTCCCGGCTCAGGACGCGGCCGGCCGGCGGTTTTTCGTTTGGAATGATACTGGGGTCCAGGTCTATGCTCTCGGCGGCAAAGAGCTCTACCAGCTGTTCTACGGACCGGTCATGGGCGGCCCGGGCCGCCGTGCTCCGGTAGGCCATGGAGCCCAGCAGATAGCCGTTTACCAGAAGCAGGATCAGAATAATGACGTTTTTCAGCCGGTACCGGTCCATTCCCGCGGCTCCTTTACGTGAAATTCAGGCGGTATCAGTCCGCCAGCCACTTGGCAGAGGCAGCGCCGCCGCTGTCCACATAGCCGATGGAGAGCTCCGCGCCCTCCTGGCGGGCGGCGATGGCCAGCGCCTGGCGCAGGGGCAGCAGCAGCGACGTCTCCCCGGTGTCCGCGTACTGCCGGAAGCGAAAGGTGAGGCCGGACACCACGGAGCCGGACAATGTGACCTCCGCGGCGCTGCCGTCCCGGTCAAAACGGATGGGTACGCCGCCGGACTGCCAGCCAAAGCTGAGAAGGGTGGCGTTCTCCAGCTGCCGGACGCTCTTCAGGTACAGCGAGGCCTCGCTGGTCTGCCCGGCCAGCAGGGTGTTGAGCAGCGTGCTGACACCCATCACCGCCTCCGTCACGGTGGGGTTCTCCCCGGCGGCAGCGATGGTGAGGGCCGGGTCTCCGCCGCTGCGGTAGCGGATGGAGCCGTCCGGGTTGAGGCGCAGGGTGCGGTCGCCGTCTGTGATGACCTCCACGCCGCCGGACTCCGTGTAACGGGAGTTGGTGCGGGGATAGAAGCTCAGGGCGGACAACAGCGCATCACTGCTGGGGAGAGCGGCGGCAGAGGAGAGCACCGGCAGCGATGGGGGCTCCAGGGGAAAGAGCGAGCAGGGGGCCAATCCGGAGGTGTCAGGGCCCTCGCTGTCCAAAGCAAAGTAGGCGCCGTTGAACTCGTAGCCGCTGACCACCTGATCCAGCTCCTCCGCGGAGACGGCGGAGGTCCCCCGTTGGCAGACGTCTCCCTCGCACCACAGGTACAGTGCGGCGCTGCCACTCTCCAGGGCAGATATTACCACACGCCGGACAGACATGCCGCTGTCCAGAGAGGCGCCCACCAGCCCCGCCAGCACCGGCAGGGGCAGGGGCTCCAGAAAGTCGCAGTAGACGGAGACGCCGTCCAGGGCCTCCAAAAATTCCCGGGTCTCACAGGGGGAGAACGAGTGGACGGAGCGCATCGCCTCCCGCAAGAGCCTGCCGGCAGGCTCAAAAGCCCCGTCGGCGGTGGTGAGGGTCACACTGCCGTACCGCCTGCTGTAGACGCCGGTGACCGCCAGCCGCACCGGGGCGGAGAGGCTGGTCAGAGCGGTTTGAGAGGCGTCCGGCGTCTGGGTGGAATCCCCCGCCAGGTACCGAAGGTAGCCGCTGCCGGCATTCACGCCCAAGGTGTAGAGCTGAGTCTGGGCGATCAGAAACACCGCGGAGAGGGTCAGAAGGACAATGGTGATATTCTGAAAAAAGTCACGGCGTTTCCGCCTGCGCTCGTCCATATCTCCCGCTCCTTTCGTCTGGTGCCCTGTATTCACAGGCATTGAACGCTGTCCGGACGGCAAAATCTCCTGCCCATCCGGCATCCCCCGCCTGCAAATACAGGCGCTCAGTCGGACAGGATCTTGGCGTCCGGTCCGCCCACGGGCAGCTCCAGCCGCACGGTGGTGCCGGGGCCCTGATGGGGCGCCAGGGCCAGCTGCCCCTGGTGGCGCTGGACAATTTCCAGGGCGATGGAAAGCCCCAGGCCCGTGCCGCCGGACTCCCGGGACCGGGCTTTGTCCACCCGGTAGAAGCGGTCAAAGATGTGGGCCCGGTCCTTTTCCGGAATGCCGATGCCATCGTCGCAGACCTCCATCCAGACCATTCCCTCGGTGGAGCCTGCGGTGACGCGGATGTGGCCGCCGTCCGGCGTGTATTTGACAGAGTTGCCGATGATGTTCATCATCACCTGCTCCAGCCGGCTGCGGTCTCCCACGATGAGAGGCAGGCTCTCCGGCGGGACATAGGTCAGCTCGTGGCCCCGCTGTTTGGCGTTGAGGGCGTTGGCCCGGACAACGCTCTCGATGGCGTCCTCAAAGGGGAAGCGGGAGAGGACCAGCTCCGCGTCCCCGGCGTCCAGGCGGCTGAGGGTCAGCAGGTCCTGGACGATGTGGGTCATGCGGTCCGTCTCGTTGATGATGATGTCCAAAAAGCTGTTGGCGGTGTCCAGAGGGATGTCGTGTCCGGCCTCCCGCAGCGTCTCGGCGTAGCTGCGGACGTTGGTCAGGGGAGTACGCAGCTCATGGGAGACGTTGGCCACGAACTCCTTGCGCCGCTCTTCATTCCGGTGCTGCTCCGTCACATCGTGAAGAACCACCAGAACGCCGCCGCTGTCCTGGCCGGAGAAGGGGGCGAGATACAGCTCCAGGGTGCTGCCGTCCACCAGCAGCTCGCTCTCGGCGTGGTCCGGCTTTTGCAGGGTCAGCACCTCCTGGAAGGGGTAGGCCGGGCCGAACAGCCGGTCATAGGTGCACGACCCGTCCACCGGCTGCCGGAGCATGGCGTTTGCCGCGGGGTTGCAGTGAATCAGACAGCCCCTGTGGTCAAAGGCCACCACGCCGTCGGTCATGTGGAGGAAGAGGGTGTCCAGTTTGTTGCGCTCGTTCTCCACGGCGGCCAGGGTGGACTGGAGGATGTCCGCCATCTCATTGAAGGTGCCGGTGAGGACGCCGATCTCGTCAGTGGACTCCACCAGCAGCTCGCCGTCAAAGTTCCCGGCGGCCACCCGCTCCGCGCCGGCGGTCAGCTTCTCAATGGGGCCTACCATGGTCTTGGACAGCAGGAAGCTCAGCAGCACGGAGATCAGAAGGCCGATGACCAGGGCCTGCATGATGAGGAGGAACAGCTGGGAGTTCAGGCCGGAGACCGTGTCCTTGCTGTCCAGAATGTAGACGATGAAGGCGTTTCCGCCCCCCATGACCGGCACGGCCACGTCCATGAAATCGGCGGTGATGTCGCTCTCGTCTCCCACCGCGGTCTCGTCTCCGCGGATAACGGCGTTTCGGGCGGCCAGCAGGTTGGCGCTCTGCTCCCGGGGAAGGGCGGATTCGTTGGCCGAGCTGGAGATATAGGCGCCGGTCTCGCCGTCCAGCACGAAGTAATTCCGTGTGCGGTAGTCCACGCCCAGAGAACCGGCTCTGGCCTCCAGGATCTCCGCCACGCGGCCGGCAGGGTCCTCCGGGTCAGCTGCGGCGCCCCGAAGGTCGAAGACGAAGCTGTTGTTCTCCCCGCCGAAGACATTGCTCATCTGCTGGTAGAAGGAGTTGATGAAAAAGCTGGAGACGCTGACCGTGAGGAAAGCGCCCACCACCGCCATCAGCGACGTGATAAGCAGCAGCAGGATCAGCGTGAGTTTCATATGAAGGCTTCTGAACATGGCGGGCCTCCTTTCGCGGGTATGTCACAGCGCCCCGGCGGGGAGCTCGAAGCGGTTTCCCAAAATACTAAGAGAAGTTCGGCGGTCCGGGAATCGCATAACCGCGTTGCCGTCCTTGGCGGGCGTCCTCCGCCTTGTCCTGCAATTCCCGCCCCCGCTTTCTTTTTCTTATTATTTCTGGGAACTGCTCTGGAAGCTGTATTCACAGGTGGGAAATGCTGGATGGGCGAGGGGATTTCTGCGCCGGTTGAGGCAAATTTTCGCGGGAATACCGGATGTATTTCAAGAAAATTTAACGAAGAACAGCGCAAAAAAACCGGTCAGACGGCGTTCAACGCCTGTGAATACTGCTTCTTAATCCTGTACGGAGAAATAATAACCTACGCCCCGGCGGGTGAGGATATAGGCGGGACTGGCGGGATTCACCTCGATCTTCTCCCGCAGGCGGCGCACCGTCACGTCCACAGTGCGCACATCGTCGCCCACGTAGCCGTAGTTCCACACCTGTTCCATCAGGTCCACCCGGGAGTAGACCTTATTGGGGTGGCTGGCCAGGAAGGTCAAGAGCTCGTACTCCCGCTGGGTCAGGTCAATGGCCTGTCCGTCCCGGAAGACCTGGCGGCTCTCCGTGTTGATGGAGAGGCTGCCGGACACCGCCATGGCGTTGGCTGCAGCGTTGGCCGCAGCGGGGGCCGTCATGGATGTGCGGCGGATGTTGGCCCCCACCCGGGCGATGAGCTCCCGCATGGAGAAGGGCTTGGTGATATAGTCGTCCGCGCCGATCTCCAGCCCCAGGACCTTGTCCGTCTCCTCCTCCCGGGCGGTGAGGATGATGACGGGCACATTGTCCCCCGCCTGCCGCAGGGCGCGGCAGACGTCAAAGCCGTTCATCCTGGGCAGCATCACATCCAGCAGGATCAGGTCCGGCTTCTCTGAGCGGGCTTTGTTCAGCCCGTCCTCTCCATCGTAGGCCTCCAGGGTCTGGTAACCCTCCCGCTGGAGGTTGAAGCGGAGAATATCCACAATGTTTTTTTCGTCCTCCACAATAAGGACGGTTTTCTGTCTGTCCATAAAAGCCTCCGGGTTATTTTACAGGTTCAAAAGCACCTTGGCCCGCAGCACAGCGGCCACAGTTTTGGCGTCCTCGATCTCGCTGCTGACGCAGCGGTGCACCATCTCGTCAAAGGGCACCCGCTCTACGTTCAAAAACTCGTCCGGGTCCAGGTGCTGGGCCTCCATCCGCAGGCCCCGGGCCAGGAAGAGGTGCAGCGTCTCCCCGAAGCAGCCGGGGGAGGGCAGCAGGCGGCCAAGCGGCAAAAACACATCCGGCACCGCGCCGGTCTCCTCTTTGAGCTCCCGCAGGGCGCCGGCCGCCGGCTCCTCGCCCTCGTCCAGCTTGCCCGCCGGGATCTCCAGCGTAGTCCGGCCGAAGACATACCGGTACTGGCTCACCACCAGCACGTTGTTCCGCTCGTCCAAAGGCAGGACGGCCACGCCGTCCGTGTGGTCCGCCACCTCCCGGAGGGAGGTCCCTCCGTTGGGCAGTTCCACCGTGTCCACGTGGACGTCCATCAGAATACCCTTATACTTATCTTCCCTGCGCAGGAGCTTTTCAGTCAGATCCATGGGCTGCCGCATTGCCTACACCTCGCGTTTTGATTTTTGGAATATCTCCATACTTTGGCAGTATAGCACATTCCGGGAAAAAAGCAAAGAGTTCCTTGCGCCCCGCCGGGATATTTTCCCCAAGACGCCCGGCGGGGGAGGGGTATCCGCGGGAAGGGCCCTGCCGGGTCTGCGCCGGCCTTTCCGCGCATAATTCTGAACAAGGAGGAGAAAATGGGACTACGAATCATTTTTCCAATTTCGCAATTTTGGAGGCGGTTATGCAGAGACGGCTGTTTTTCTGGGAGCTGGCGGGCTTTCTCTTCACGGGGGCGGTGGGCACGCTGCTCCATTTTGTCTATGACTGGAGCGGGGAAAACCCTGCGGCGGGGGTCTTTTCCGCAGTCAACGAATCCACCTGGGAGCACTTGAAGCTGCTTTTTGTGCCGGTGTTTCAGATCGGAAGAGCACACGTCTGAACTCCAGTCACCATACGGAATCTC
>NZ_CAJULS010000134.1 GCF_910587525.1 uncultured Oscillibacter sp.
CTTTTTAGGCCCATCCTAGAAGCGGTAAATAAGCGGTACAGCTACCCCTTAAACCTCTGACGGCGCCTCACTCGAATCCCCGAAAGTCCTTATGGCTCTAGCGGTTTCCGCCCGCTTCTCTTCCAAGGATTCCTTCAAAATCATGTCCTTGACTTTCATAAGCCGGATCGTGGTGGCACGGTCGTTCTCATCCAGTTTCATGTTGATATACCGGATGGCCTCTTGAGTATTGGGGATCATCACGTACTCCAGAGCGTTGACCCGGCGGCGGGTCTTCTCAATCTCCTCCGCCATCAGCTGGGCAGACTTTTCAATCTCCGCAAGCTTCAGCATCTTCCGAAACACCTTTCCTAGGGCATCCACAGCGGTGTCCAGCTCGCCGGAAGTCGCCGCGAAGCCGTAGGGATAGATGTCGGAATCCGATTTGGTCTTGGTCTGAAAATCATAGACCGGCACATTGACAGACATGATATTTTGGAAGGTCATGGTCAGCTCCACGCTCTGCTTGGGATAGACCAGGGCCTGCTCCAATGCCTCAGAACTCATGAGCGCGGAGGCGACGGTGAAGGATTTGTGCACCGTCATCAGCTCCTCCTCCACCTCGGCCCGGAGGGCGCGGACCTCCCGGACCGTGTCCAAAAACTGCTTCATCAGCTCATCCCGCTTGTCTTTCAGCAGCTTGTGGCCCCGCTGGGCGGTGCGCAGCTTGCCCTTCAGGCGGGTGAGCTCCATCCGGGTGGGGCTTACCGTGATATTCGCCATGGCTCACCCCTCCTTACTGCTCGTCTTTTTTCGGCCAGTACCTCTCGATCAGCTCCGGCTTGATGCGCTTCAGCTCCGCCTTGGGCAGGATGCTGAGGAGCTCCCAGCCCAGGTTCAGCGTCTCCTCGATGGACCGGTTCTCCTCATAGCCCTGGTTGACGTAGCGCCGCTCGAACTCGTCGGCGAACTTGGCGTAGAGCAGGTCGGTGGGGGTCAGCGCCGCCTCGCCCAGAATGGACATCAGCTCCTTGTTGTCCTTGCCGGTGGAGTAGGCCGCGAAGAGCTGGTTCATGGTGTTGGCGTGGTCCTCCCGGGTCTTGCCCACGCCGATGCCCTTGTCCTTCAGACGGGACAGGGAGGGCAGTACGTCCACCGGGGGATTGATGCCCTGGCGGTACAGGGAGCGGGACAGGATGATCTGGCCCTCGGTGATATAGCCCGTCAGGTCGGGGATGGGGTGGGTCTTGTCGTCCTCGGGCATGGTGAGGATGGGGATCATGGTGATGGACCCCGCCTTGCCCAGCTGGCGGCCGGCGCGCTCGTAGATGGTGGCCAGGTTGGTGTACAGGTAGCCGGGGAAGCCGCGGCGGCCCGGGACCTCCTTCTTGGCGGCGGAGACCTCACGGAGGGCCTCGGCGTAGTTGGTGATATCGGTCATAATGACCAGGACGTGCATGTCCTTCTCAAAGGCCAGGTACTCCGCGGCGGTCAGGGCCATACGGGGGGTGGCGATACGCTCGACGGCGGGGTCGTTGGCCAGGTTGGAGAACAGCACGGTACGGTCAATGGCGCCGGTGCGCTTGAACTCGTTGACGAAGAACTCCGACTCCTCGAAGGTGATGCCGATGGCGGCGAAGACCACGGCGAAGTTGGCGCTCTCGTCTCCCAGCACCTTGGCCTGCCGGGCGATCTGCGCCGCCAGGTTGGCGTGGGGCAGGCCGGAGCCGGAGAAGATGGGCAGCTTCTGCCCGCGGACCAGGGTGTTCAATCCGTCGATGGTGGAAACGCCGGTCTGGATGAACTCGTTGGGGTAGTCCCGGGCGGCGGGGTTCATGGGCAGGCCGTTGATGTCCCGGTACTCCTCGGCCAGGATGGCGGGGCCGCCGTCGATGGGCACGCCCATGCCGTTGAACACCCGGCCCAGCATATCGCCGGACACACCCAGCTGGAGGGGATGGCCCAGGAAGCGGACCTTGGACTGGGCCAGGTTGATGCCGGCGGCGGACTCGAAGAGCTGGACCACGGCGGTGTCGCCGTTGACCTCCAGCACCTGGCCGCGCCGGATGGAGCCGTCGGGCAGCTCCACCTCGGCCAGCTCGTCGTAGGTGACGTTGTCCACCATTTTGACCATCATCAGCGGGGACGCGATCTCCTGGATGGTTTTATACTCTCGGATCACAGCTCCTCACCTGCCTTTCTGACGACCTCGTCGATCTCGCGCTCCATGGAGGCGGAGATATCGGCGTACACCTGGGCGTACTCCTCGGCGGGCACGCTCTTGGCGCGGCCGATGCGCTCACGGGCGGGGATGACGAACAGCCCGGCCACGGGGGCCCCCTTGGCGATGGCGCCCCGGCACAGCTTGTCGTAGTCCAGAATCATGGCCAGCAGCTTCTCCTGCCGGTCGTAGGTGGAGAAGGAGTCGATGTCCACGAAGGAGTTTTGCTGGAGGAAGTCCTCGCGGATCATACGGGCGGTCTCCAGGGTGAGCTGGTCGGCGGGGGACAGGGAATCCTTACCCACCAGCTGCACGATCTCGTTCAGGCTGGACTCCTGCTGGAGCACACCCATGGCCTGCTCCCGGTTCTGAAGGAACTCCTTGCCCAGGTTCTCGTCAAACCAGGGCTTCAGGGAGTCCAGGTACAGGGAGTGGGAGGTGAGCCAGTTGATGGCGGGGAAGTGGCGCTTGTAGGCCAGGGAAGCGTCCAGCGCCCAGAACACCTTCACGATGCGCATGGTGCCCTGGGAGACGGGCTCGGCCAGGTCGCCGCCCGGGGGGGACACGGCGCCCACGGCGGTCAGGCTGCCCCGGCGGTCCTCCTCGGAGCCCAGGCAGGAGACGGAACCGGCACGCTCGTAGAACTGCGCCAGGCGGGAGGCCAGGTAGGCGGGGTAGCCCTCCTCGCCGGGCATCTCCTCCAGACGGCCGGACATCTCACGCAGGGCCTCGGCCCAGCGGGAGGTGGAGTCGGCAATGACGGCCACGTCGTAGCCCATGTCGCGGAAGTATTCGGCGATGGTAATGCCGGTGTAAACAGAGGCCTCACGGGCGGCCACGGGCATATCGGAGGTGTTGGCGATCAGCACCGTCCGCTTCATCAAGGACTCGCCGGTGCGGGGGTCTTTCAGCTCGGGGAACTCCCGCAGAACATCGGTCATCTCGTTGCCGCGCTCACCGCAGCCGATGTAGATCACGATGTCCACATCAGACCACTTGGCCAGCTGATGCTGCACCACGGTCTTGCCGGAGCCGAAGGGGCCGGGGACCGCGGCGGTGCCGCCTTTGGCGATGGGGAACATAGTGTCGATAATCCGCTGGCCGGAGCACAACGGCCGTTCCGGGGAGTACTTCTTCTCATAGGGGCGGCCCACGCGGACAGGCCACTTCTGGATCATGGTCAGGGGAACGTCCTTCCCGTCCTCGGTGGTCAGCGTGGCGATGGTCTCCGTCACATTAAAGGAACCGCTCTTGATGTCCTTGATGGTGCCCTTCATGTTGGGAGGTACCATGATTTTGTGGAGCACCACGGGGGTCTCGGGCACGGTGCCAATGATGTCGCCGCCGGTCACCTTGTCACCAACCTTGGCGGTGGCGGTAAACTCCCATTTCTTCTCCCGGTCCACGGCGGGAACCTCCACACCGCGGGAAATGTTGGCGCCCACCTTCTCCACGATCTTCTCCAGCGGGCGCTGGATGCCGTCGTAGATACCCTCGATCATGCCGGGCCCGAGCTCTACGCTCATGGGCGCACCGGTGGTAATGACGTCGGCGCCGGGGCCCAGGCCGGAGGTCTCCTCGTAGACCTGAATGGAGGCGGTGTCGCCCTTCATGGTCAGGATTTCGCCGATCAGACGCTGGGGCCCCACACGGACCACGTCAGACATATTGGCGTCCGACAGCCCCGTGGCGACTACCAACGGTCCGGAAACTTTAACAACTTTTCCGCTCAAATTCTAAAACCTTCTTTCAGGATAAATTCGCCGGAAGGATGCCCTTCCCCGCTAAACCACGCCCGGAAAGGGTCCAGGGAAAAATCACGTTTTCCCTTGATTTCTCCGCCAAAACAAAGAAATCAATTTCAATTATTTTCGCCGCGGCGTGTACGCGACGAAAACACCCCGGCCCCAGCCGCCTCAGGCGGCACCTAATTTGCAGACTGGCGGCAGGGGATTCTCAAGGAAGAGCCTGCTCCCTCTTGACCTCTCAGAGGATGTCTGCCCCCACGGCCCGCTCGATCGCCGTCTGAATATTGTTCTTGCCAATCCCCAGCGAGCCCTCCCGTCCGGGAATCAGGATGATGGCGGGCCGGAGCTCGTCCTTGTACCGGGCCAGTACGTCGTCCATATCCTTTGCCAGCTGCTCGGTCAGATAGATCACCGCACAGTTGGTCTTCGCCAGCTCCCGCACCTTCTCCTTGGCCTCGTCCACAGACGTGACGGGATAGGTATCCAGTCCCAGGGCGCGGAAACCCATGACAGATTCCCAGTCGCCGATGACGGCGATTTGATACGCAACAGCCATAAACTTACACCGCCTTACACATAGCTCGCCCGCAGGCGGGATCGGATGACGTCCGGGTCGATGCCAGCGCCGCGCCCCATCAGCAGGATGCGCAGGTTGGTGTACTCCGTCTCCCGGGCTGCCAGATACCCCACCAGCGGGGCCTCGCCGAATGGAACAAACAAGGCCCCTGCGAGATAGTCCCCCACCACGTTGTCGCACAGCTTCTCAAACTCCGTCAGAGGCCCGCCCTGGAGAGCCTGAGCGCCGGCTTCCGCCGCTGCCTGGAACCGGGTGGGAGCATACAGCTCCGTGAGCCCGCTGCCCCTGGCGGCACTGACTGCCAGAACCGCGTCCGGGGAGATCTCACCGCCCTCGAAGAGGACGCCCCGCAAAAACTCCTCGTTCTTGCCCATCCGCAGGGTACGCACCAGCGTCCGCAGATTGGCCGCATCGATCTGGACCTGCACATAGCCATGCAGGAATTCACTGCCGGTGGTCTCTGCCACCGCATCCATGTCCCGGTAGAACCAGCGGTCCAGCACGATGTCGCACAGCTGGGGGTCCCGAGTGGTCTGTAAGACCTCCTTGGCCTCCGCCGCGGCGGACGCCAGGAAGGGCGGCAGATCGTCCAGCTCCCCAGAGCGCATGGCCTCTCGCAGCTTTGCCGCGGGCACCCGGCCCATATCCATCAGCATATGACCCGGCTCGGTGTCCATGGCCTCCGCCTTCAGGATGGCCTTCGCGTTGTGGTAGTCATACTTCAGTTTGAAAACGTCGATATACCTGGGGTCCGGCGCACCGTCAGCCAGGTCGGAGAGTGTGTCCTCCCGGGCGGCGGCAAGAGCCGCGTCCATGGCCTCCGGGTCCGCGGCGTCCAGCTCCGGATACCCGCAGTCCTGGAGGATCTTCTGAACCTCCTCATCACTGCGGGCTTCCAGGAGCTGTTCCATCCGCTCCCGAGTCAGCAGGGTGCTCTCCATGGCCTTGATACGGGCGGAGATGACCAGGTAATCGGTGTCTTTGATTTTTTTAGCCAAGACACTTCCTCCTTGATTCTTTATGCCTCCGGGAACAGCTTTTTGGCAACCATCCCCGCGGTCTCCGCCTTCTGCAGGCGCACCAGGGTATCGAAGGTGCAGTTGACCTCCACGTTCTCATCTTTGAGGATAAATCCGCCCTTGATGGGCCGGGTCTCCTTAGACAATGCCAGCAGAGCAGTGCCCTTGGCAAGCGCTGTGACGCTGGTGGCTACCTTGCTCAAAAGGTCCGTAACCTTGGAGCTGCCCTGAGGCACGTCAGGCGCAGCCTGCTTGGCCAGGAGCTCATTGGCCTTGGCCACGGCGGCCTTACCCACGCGGTCCCGGTCTGCCGGAGAGAAGATAACCTCTTCCCGCCCGGTGGAAGACGCCTGTACTAGCAGATCCGCCAGCACCTGTACGTACTGTTCCTCCGGCATGGCGCACAGCTTCTCCAGCGCCAGGGCATAGGTCTTCTCCACCATCTCCTGCTTGGCGGCCAGCTGTACTTTCCGGGCCTCCATTTGGGCCACGCTGACCAGGCGCTCCTCCCGCTCTACGGCGGCCTTGGCGTTCTTTGCCGCGAGGTCAGCCGATTCGGCGTCCGCCTGGGCCTTATACCTGGCGGTGATCTGGGCGGCCTCCTCCCGGGCAGCGGTCAGGATACGCTCTGTCTCCGCCTGAGCGTCCGCGGTAATGCGTCCGGTAATTTTTTCAATTCCGTTCATGTCAAATCCCCTTTCTGCGGGG
>NZ_CAJULS010000135.1 GCF_910587525.1 uncultured Oscillibacter sp.
CGTAGGCGCTGGATGGAGCGATACCCAACACCTGCGCCACTATCCTTGCGTTGAGGAACAGTGGCAGTTCCTCGTAGGTCTTGTAGACGGATTCCTTCATTTTCACTTCCTCCAAACAATGCTTGACTTTTCGATTGTCATAATGTAGACTGAATAAAAAAATACAGACGATAGGTCTTTCTTGCTGGCAGTGTAACACAGCCTTGAGCACATGTCAAGTCCTATTTGAAAAATAATTTAATTAAGTCTAAAATGGAGGCCTCTATGCTTTCTTTTCAATTCAAGACCTGCATCACAAATGGCAGGGAGCTCTATGCGTTTATAGAGGAGGAACTGAACGACCAGCAGATGTCTACGAGGGCTACGGTATTTCCAGAGAGCTTGCTTTCTTTTCTGTACTTGGACATCGAACAGATGAGGCCGGTCTTTCAAGGCTTGGCCGACGGAGTGCGCAGGGTTATCACGGAAAAGAGCCGGGAGGAATCAGAGAGGACCTACAAACTTTTTTGCGATTTGGCGGACGCTCACGTCTACTTTGAATTGCTTCGTCTGGACTGGAAACTTCGCCTGGACCGGGCGTGGTACATGGGCTACGAGTTCCCGCAGAACTTTTTGCAGGCGGAGTACCTGGACGAGATGCCGGATAAGCTCCTGACGCTTCAACAGCAGGCGCTGGAGCTGCTCACTCAAATTTGGGTCACGGATACCGGCGAGTGCTCTGTAGACGAAAAAATGACTGCGTGCTACCTTGCGGCGGAGCAGGCGGGGAGGGAACTGTTTCGTTTTCAGCCGCAGCGGATGAACTACGAGCTGCTGTACCGGGAGACCTTCGCGGAAATTTTGTGCCCGGAGACGGTATATGACCTGATTGATTACCATCTCCGGGAGTGCCTGAAGCGGGAAATCAAGATGCGGGCGTGCAAAAACTGCGGGCGGCTGTTTGCGGTGACGGGACACGGCGGTATCGAGTATTGCGACCGGCCTTTTGACGAGAAGGGGCGCACCTGCAAGGAGATCGGCGCGTTCCGGGTGTGGGAGAAGAGCAAGAGCGGAGATGAGGTGTTCAAGGTTTACCGTCGGGAGTACAAGAAGCGTTTCGCGTGGATTAAGTCCGGGCGGCTGACGCAGGAGGAATTTTACGCCTGGAGCGAAAAGGCCAGGGAGAAGAAGGCGGAGTGCGAGAGTGGGAAGACCACACTGGAGGAATTTGGCCGGTGGTTAGGCGAGTCTTAGCGGAACGCCCCCAAGGGAGAACCGCTTCTCCCTTGGGGGCTATTCTTTGTTTACAGCGCATCAATTTTTGAGTGAAGCAGACCTCCACGTTTTACCCCTTCACCTCAAGCAGATCTGTTCCCGCCTGAATCTCACCCTGGGCGACGGGGGCCACGCTTTGGTAGTCCTCGGTATTGCAGACGATCATGGGGGTGGTCAGCAGGTAGCCCGCCGCCTTGATGGCCTCCATGTCAAAGGAGATGAGCAGGTCGCCCTTCTTCACCTTCTGCCCCACCGCAACGTGGGCGGTAAAGTGCTGCCCCTTCAGTTCCACAGTGTTGATGCCGATGTGGAGCAGGACCTCCACGCCGTCCTCCGTCACTAGTCCGATGGCGTGATGGGTGTCGAAAAGATTATCCACCTCGGCGTCCGCCGGTGCGTACAGCTTGCCCTCGCCGGGCTCCACGGCCACGCCGTCTCCCAGGATGCAGTTGGAGAACGCCTCGTCCTGGACCTCCGCCATGGGGATCACCGTGCCGCTCATGTGTGCCGCCAGCACTGCGTCCTGTTTCTTCGCCGAGGGCTTCTCCGCCGCTGGGGCGGCGGGAGCGGGAGATACCAGGCTGTCCAGCCGGTCCGCCTCGGGACTTTCTATGAAGTCCACCAGGTTGGACTTGATGACGGCCACCTGGGGGCCGTAGATTACCTGCACACCGTTGCCCTTGTGAATAATGCCGGAGGCCCCGGACTGTTTGAGCAGGACGTCGTCCACCTTGCCCGCGTCGATGACCGTCACCCGGAGTCGGGTGGCGCAGCAATCCACGTCGGAGAGGTTCGCCTTGCCGCCCAGGCCCTTGAGAATTAAAGCGGAAACTGGGTCGGACACGCCGCCGGCGGGAGTGGAGCCGTCGGGACCCACGCCGGTCTTGGCTTTAAAGTCGGAGCGGGTGAAGAGCTTGGTCTCCTCGCCCTCGTCCTCCCGGCCGGGAGTTTTCAGGTCCATTTTGGTAATCATGAAATAGAAGGTAAAGTAGTAGACTACGAAATACACCGCGCCCACAATGATGACCCAGATCCAGTTGGTCTTGGCGTTGCCCTGGAGGACGCCGAACAGGGTCAGGTCGATAATGCCGCCGGAGAAGGTCATGCCCACGCCCACGTTGAAGATGTGCATCAGCATGTAGGAGAGACCCGCGTACACGCAGTGGACGGCGTACATCAGAGGAGCCACGAACAGGAACGTGAACTCCAGGGGTTCCGTGATGCCCGTCAGCATGGCGGTGAGAGCGGCGGAGATCAGAAGGCCCCCGGCTACCTTGCGCTTTTCCGGCTTGGCGGTCTTATACATGGCCAGGGCCGCGCCGGGCAAGCCCATAATCATGAAGGGGAACTTACCCGCCATAAACCGGGTGGCGGAGACGGAAAAGACTTCCGTGGACTTGGAGGCCAGCTCCGCGAAGAAGATGTTCTGCGCTCCTTGGATGGTGACGCCGTCGATGACGGCGGTGCCGCCCACAGCAGTCTGCCAAAAGGGCATATAGAAAACATGGTGCAGACCGAAGGGGATCAGGGCCCGCTCCAGAATGCCGTAGATCCATGTGCCCGCGTAGCCGGAACGGATGACCAGGTCACCCAGGGCGGCGATACCCATTTGGACGATGGGCCAGACATAGAACATGGCGATGCCCACCACCAGGAACACGGCTGTGGAGACGATGGGCACGAAGCGGGTACCGCCGAAGAAGGAGAGCACCTGAGGGAGCTGAATCTTATAGAAACGGTTGTGCAGCGCCGCCACACCCAGGCCCACGATGATGCCGCCAAAGACGCCCATCTGCAGGGTGGTGATACCCAGCATGGAGGTGGTGGAGTTGGCCGCCATGGCCTCCACGCCGCCCCGGGCGGTGATCATGGCGGAGATGGCGGTGTTCATGACCAGGTAGGCGATGGCGCCGGAGAGGGCCGCCACCTCCTTTTCCTTCTTGGCCATGCCGATGGCTACGCCCATGGCGAAAAGCAGGGCCAGGTTGTTGAACACGGCGCTGCCGCACTGGTTCATAATGTCCAGGATGGTGTAGGGAACGCTGCCTGGATAAATGACGCCGGTGAGGCCATAGGCCTCCAGCATGGTCTGATTGGTGAACGAGCTGCCGACGCCAAGCAAAAGGCCCGCCACCGGCAGCAGGGCGATGGGCAGCATAAACGAGCGGCCCACTCGCTGAAGTACTCCAAAGATTTTGTCCTTCATAACATGTCCTCCTTTTATTTGCTTCCCAGATTGATGCGCTTGAGGTGGATGGTCAGGTAGATCAGCTCCGCATCGGACACCTCCTTCTGGTAGGTATTGCGAATGAATTCCGCAATGTGCCGGGCGCATTTATAGTGCTGTGCGCAGTTGCGGGTAATCATCTCCTGGAAGTCGGCGTCATACTCGTCCGCCTGGCCGGGCGCGGCATGGAACAGCCGCTGGGCAAAGTAGCGCAGGTGGACGATAAAGCGGTTGAAGTCCAGGGATTCCCGGTCAAATTTCTTCTGATAATAGTACTCCACCACTTCCAGCGCCCCCTCGATGAGTTTGGTGATGTCCATCATGACGCTCATGGAGGTGTTTAACTCCGCGTTGACAATGTGCAGGGCGATGAAGGCGGCCTCGCTGGAGTTCAGGTCCGTCCTGGTTTCCTCCCGGATGACCCGAAGGCAGTGCTGGCCCAGATGGTACTCCGTGGGATAATAGCTGATGATGGCCCCCTCCAGGGGGTTAGCAAACTCGATCCCGTCTTGCTTGCGCTTGATGGCAAAGCTGATGTGGTCGGCCAAGGTGATGAGCAGGGACTCGTTCAAGGGCGCGGTGATTTGGCTTTTGATGTACTCGATCAGGCGCTGCGTCAGCTCCAGATGCTCCATGGGTATCTGCTCTACCAGTTCCCGCAACTTGCGCTGTCCGGCCTTGTCTTCCATGTGATAGGTCTTTTCAAAGAGAGCCGGGTCTATCCGTTCCCCAATCTTCCGCTTGAAGCCCAAGCCCTTTCCGGTGACGATCATTTCGCCTCCCTGATTGTCCACTACGCAGAGAATATTGTTGTTGATGACCTTTTTGATGCGCAAATCCTCTGCCTCCTCTCAAAAAAACAAACCAGCCCCATCTGGGCATCTGCGCAAAATACGCACAAATACACTCAGACAGAGTTGGTCAAGCCCAGCGAACCGGTAACATTCCAACATGAAATTATTTATATGATAGCGTTGTCCCGAAAAGAAGTCAAGAGAGGATTGCGGTGCAAGATTAGATTCTGCTGATTTCATAATTTTCGCACGGCGCTTTTGGGCAATTGGACAAGTGTTTTGGACGGTTTTCGATCTCCCGGTGTATTGCGTACCAATTTTTGGACGGTGCTCCTGACCCACACCGTGACCCACACGGCGAAATGACCGGACGGAATCAATGGACGGAAAAGTGTCAAAGACCACGACCCTCTGCAACAAAAATGCCCCGAAAGCACCGGAAAGCGGTACTCCCAGGGGCGGCAATCAGTTGGTAAGGATGAGGTCCCCAGTTCAAATCTGGGTAGCAGCTCCATAAAGTCCAGCTTTTTCTTTCGGAAAGGCTGGATTTTTCTTGTATTTCAGCACTTTTCTCGCTGATTTGAATTTCTGAATTTGGGTTTGACCACACAACCAGCCACAGACAGAGAAAAACGGCTCACCGAGAGGATATCCCACTCGGTGAGCCGTAGATTTTTGTCAGCCTGCTTTCAGACGCACTCTTTCAGCGGCGATTTCCGCTTTCATTTCTACGATCATCTCTGCCAGCAGTTTTTCGCACTCTTCCTCACTGTGAGCGTAGATGTTCCGGGGGCGCTTTTTGCCGTCCAGCCAGATGGGAGAGTGGCGTCCTTCCCAGAGTTTTTCATTGATTTGGGTGACGCATCCGGTTCCCGCCTTACGCCGCTGGCCTTTGTGGGCCTGGAATGTACTGGGAACAGGCTTCCGAGGTGCTAACTGACTCTCTGCTTGTAGCTCAGTTTTGCCGATACCCTGGTCGATTTTTACCGCCGCTGTACGGCGCATCTCATCGGTAACGTGAGCGTAGATGTTCAGTGTGGTGCTACTGGAGACATGGCCGATAATAGTGGACAGGGTCTTGATATCCATCCCATGCTCCAGGGCAGTGGTAGAAAATGTGTGTCTGAGGTCATGAAATCTGATTTTCTTACATTCTGCCCGTTCCAGAACAGTCTGTAATTTTTTGCGAACTGCGGCTGGGTCTCTGGGCGAGTCCACGCTGACCGGGGAAGGAAACATCCACCGGGAGTTCACGGTTTTTTTGTAGGCCTTGAGGACGCCCAGAACAGGCACAGGGAGGATCACGCTGCGGTTGCCAGCCTTGGTTTTGGGTGGAGAGGCCACCAGCTTGCTCTTTATCCGATGAACCTGTCGCTGTACTCGGAGTTCCCCAGTGCGGAGGTTGAGGTCATCCCATTGGAGGGCGCATATCTCGCCCCGCCGCAGTCCAGTGGAGAGCTCCAACAGGAGAAGCTCAAAGCAGTTGTCCTCCTTGGCTTGGATTAGCAACCGCTGGATTTCTTCCGGGGTCAGCACCTGCATCTCCCTGGCCTTGGCGGAGGGGAGACGACAGCCATCAGCTGGATTGCGGAATAGGAGCTTTTCGGAAACCGCTTTGTCCAGTGCGGCGTGGAGGGTGGTGTGGGTGCCCCGAACGGTCTGGTCGGACAACCCCTCCCCGTATAACTCTGTGCGGAGGAGTCTGCCGCCCTGCTTGAGTTTAGCGT
>NZ_CAJULS010000136.1 GCF_910587525.1 uncultured Oscillibacter sp.
GCTTGTCCGGGAATCGCGCGGCATACCAGCTCAGTACATCCCGGGGCTCCGTGACGATGATACCGCCGTCCCGCAGGATGCGGTTGCACCCCGCGCTGGCGGGCGCGTCGATGGGACCGGGAACGGCGAAGAGGTCCCGTCCCTGCTCCAGGGCGGTGTTGCCGGTGATGAGCGCACCGCTGTGCAGCGGCGCCTCTACCACCACGGTGCCCACCGCCAGACCCGCCATAATGCGGTTGCGCACAGGGAAGTGAGACTTATCCGGCTCCGTCCCCGGCGGGTACTCGGACAACAGCGCCCCCGCGGCGGCCACGTCCTCGTAGAGATAGCGGTGCTCCGGCGGGTAGACCACGTCCAGGCCGCAGCCCAGTACGCCGATGGGCACGCCCCCGCCTCGGAGCGCACCCCGGGTGGCTGCGGCATCCACACCCCGGGCCAGACCGCTGACCACAATGGCGCCGCCCCGGGCCAGTCCGTAGCCCAGCTTCTCGCCGCAGTTCTCACCGTAGGGCGTACACTTCCGGGTACCCACCACCGCAATGACGGGTTCCTCATCCACCGGTGGCAAATGGCCCCGCACATACATCAAAAAGGGCGGGTCGTAGATATTTCTCAGCCGGTTGGGATACTCCGCGTCCTGAAATGTCAGGATGCGCAGCCCCAGCCGGCGGCAGTCCGAAAGGATTTTCCCGGCGGCGGCCAGATTCTTCTCCTCCAGCGCCTCCGCCTGTTTTTTGGTAATGCCCTCTGTCAATAGAATTTCCCCGGCATCCGCGTAATACGCATTCTCCGGGGTTCCGAAATGGCGCAGCAGTGCCAGCCGGGCCTGATTTGTCAGGCCTGGCAGTTCCGCCATCCAAATCCAATATTTCAGCATAATCCCGCCTCCTTCGCCCTTTTTCCTGAAAGACTGTAATGACACTTGTTTTTGTGAAGCAAAACTTGGGGGAAAAGGGGCAAAAAGAACTCTGCCGCCGCTGGACATTCCGCCGGTTTTTAAACAGTCTCTAGTCATTCCGCGCACCCTCCCACAGCACCACGGCGGCCGCCGCCGCGGCGTTGAGGGACTCGCAGGTTTTGGACATGGGGATTTTCACCGTCCGGTCACACAGTGCCAGGGCCGCCTGGGACACGCCCCGGCCCTCGCTGCCAATCATGACGGCGCAGCGGCGCAGGTCCGCCTGCCGCAGGTCCATCGTGTCCTCCGCCAGGGCGGCGGCGTACAGGGGCAGCCCCGCCGCCTTTACCAGGGCGGCGGCGTGGTCCAGAGTATCCCGGTAAACCGCGCTTCGGAAGTGGACCCCCATGGCGGCCCGGACAGTCTTGGGATTGCAGAGGTCGGCGCATCCCGGCAGGAGAAACACCGTCCAACCGAAGGCGTCGGCGGTACGGAGCATGGTACCCACGTTTCCCGGGTCCTGCACGCCGTCCAGCAGCAGATACCGGCCGGGCTCCAGGGCCTGCGGCGCGTCCCACCGGGGGAGGGCGCAGGAGAAGACCACCCCCTGGGGCGTCTCCATGGGGCTGACGGCCTTCATCACGCTCTCGCTGACCTGCACCAGCCGGCACCCCGCCGGCGCCCGGGAGACGTCCGCCTCCTCAGTATGGAGCACAGTCCGGACCGCGGCCCCCCACACCGCCGCCTCCCGGAGGAGCTTGGGGCTGTCGCACAGAAACTCCCCCGTCTCCTCCCGGTAGGCTTTGGAGGAGGCCAGCTTCCGGAAATGGGTACACAGCGGGTTGGTCCTGCTGGTGATCCTCTCCATGGCCGCGCCTCCTCCCGTAAATTGATCAGTCCAGGGGCTTCATGGTGGGGAACAGCAGCACGTCCCGGATGGAGTCGGCGTTGGTCAGCAGCATGACCGCCCGGTCAATGCCGATGCCCATGCCGCCCGTGGGGGGCAGACCGTACTCCATGGCAGTGATATAGTCCTCGTCCATCATGCCGGCCTCGTCGTTGCCCATGTCCCGCAGGGCCAGCTCGTGCTCAAAGCGGCCCCTCTGGTCAATGGGGTCGTTGAGCTCAGAGAAGGCGTTGGCAAACTCCGCGTGGTTGATGAACAGCTCGAACCGCTCCGTGAGCCGGGGGTCCTTGGGAGATCGCTTGGTCAGAGGGGAGACCTCCACCGGGTACATGGTGATGAAGGTGGGCTGGATCAGCTTCTCCTCCACCCGCTGGTCAAAGGCCTCGTACAGCGCGGTGCCCCAGGTGCGCTCACAGCCCTCCAGGTCGATGCCCTTGGCCTCCACGGCCCTGCAGGCCTCCTCGTCATCGCTGATGGCATCGAAGTCCACACCCACATACTCCTTCACGGCGTCGGTCATGGTCAGCCGCTTCCAGCCGGGGGTCAGGTCAATATCCACCCCCAGCCACTGGACCTGGTAGCTGCCCAGAATATCCTTGGCGGCGGAGGAAAGGATGCCCTCGGCGATGTCCATCATATCGTGGAAGTCGGCGTAGGCCTCGTAGAGCTCGATGGTAGTAAACTCCGGGTTGTGCTTGGGATCCATGCCCTCGTTGCGGAAGATGCGGCCGATCTCATACACCCGCTCGAAACCGCCCACCGTCAGCCGCTTGAGGTGCAGCTCCGTGGCGATGCGCAGGTACATATCCAGGCCCAGGGTGTTGTGATGGGTGACAAAGGGCCGTGCGGTGGCGCCGCCCTGGATGGTGTTCAGGATGGGGGTCTCTACCTCCAGGTAATCCCGGTCGTCCAGGTACTTGCGCACATGCTTGATGAAAGCCGTGCGGATCTGGAAGGTGCGGCGCACGTCCTCGTTCATAATGAGGTCCACGTACCGCTGGCGGTAGCGGGTCTCCTTGTCGGTGAGGCCGTGGAACTTCTCCGGCAGGGGCAGCAGGGACTTGGAGAGCAGCGTCACCTTGTGGGCCTTCACGGAGATCTCGCCCCGCTTGGTCTTGAACACCTCGCCCTCGACGCCCACGATGTCGCCGATATCGGTCTTCTTGAACTTGGCAAACTCCTCCTCGCCCAGCTCATCCACGCGGACGTACAGCTGGATGCGGCCCTTCACATCCTGAAGGTCGCAGAACACGGCCTTGCCCATGCCCCGCTTGCTCATGATGCGGCCCGCCACGGAGGCCGTCTGGCCCTCCAGAGCCTCAAAATTTTCTTTGATCTCGGCAGAACGGTGGGTCACCACGTACTTGGTAATCTGAAAGGGGTCCTGCCCGGCGGCCTGGAGGGCCGCCAGCTTCTCCCGGCGGACTCTTCTCTGCTCGCTCAGATCCTGCTCCGGCTGCTGGGATGTCTTCTGTTCACTCATGGCTGCCTTCTCCTTTACCGCTCAATTTTCAGCACTGTATAGTTGATTATGCCCTGGGGCGCCTCTACGGAAACGGTGTCCCCCTCCTTGGCTCCAATCAGGGCTTTGCCGAAGGGGGATTCCTCAGATATGATGCCGTGCATGGGGTCCGCCTCCTGGGAGCCCACGATGGAATAGGCCGCCTCGCCGGCGGGGCCTTTCACCGTCACCTTGCAGCCAATGGCCACCACGTCGGTACTGCTGCTCTCATCCACGATAACCACATGCTGCAGGATCTCCTCCAGCTCGGCAATACGGGAGTACAGCTTGCCCTGCTCGTTCTTGGCCTCGTCATATTCGCTGTTCTCGCTGAGGTCGCCGAACCCCCGGGCCACCTTGATCTGCTCAGCCACCTCGTCGGACCGGGTGGTTTTAAGATAGTTCAGCTCCTCCTGGAGCTCATCGGCCCGGGCTTGGCTCATCTTGTACTCTTTTTCCATGTCTGCCGCTTCCTTTCTGGTATCTTTTGACCGGAAAACGCTCACCGCTTTCCAGAATATACATATTCTATTTTATTTACAGGGCATTATTATAGTGGTTGGTTTCCAGATTGTCAAGCGTTAAGCACCGTATTCGCGGCCGCAGGACCTGGCGGAGCCGAGGCGCTCACCTGTCCCGAACGGAGAACTCCCGCCTCCAGCAGGGCTGAGAGCAGCTGTCCCCGGCCTGCCCCCTCCGGCAGCCGCTCCTCCAGCGCCGGAGGCAGAGAGAGCCCTCTCATGGGCGCCGCCTCGTCGTACAGGGGCAGCGTCACGCCGCTCCTGCGCCGCAGATCCGTCCTGGGGTCAAAGAGCACCAGGGCGTCGGCCTCCTCCAGCTGCTCCCGGTCCGGCCCCAGCAGCAGCGACACGCCGTATTCCCGCCGCAGCCTGCGGCACAGCTCCTCCCCGCCGTAGGGGACGTCCAGCAGCACGTACCGGTGCCGCAGGGACAGCTCCGTCACCGCCCGCACCAGCTCTCCGGTCATCTGGGCCGCGGACACCGCAATCCGTGCCCCGCCGGGGGATATGCCCCGCTCCGCCAGTCCCTGCCGAACCCAGTCCGATGCCAGGCGGCGGCGCAAGGCCAGAGTGGACACTGGCCGGACACCGTATTTCTCCAGCTGGACTCCATAGGCAAAGTCCTCCGGCAGCACTGCCCGGGTGACGCCCATCTTCCGCATCCGCTTTGCCGCCGACGACACCCGCCGCCGCAAGGACGCCTCCGGCGTTCTGGGCCCTCGGGCCACCTCCGCGCACAAAAAGCGCATGTGCAGAATGTTCCGCTCTGACAGCGACACCTGCTTCTGCCGTATTCCCGGTTCCTTCCACAACAGTATTCCAATCATAAAGCAATTCCTCCCGCTCCATGGTATGGGACGGGAGGAATTTTTATGTTTCCATTGGCTCTCAAGAGAACATTTGTCAAGGGGGATTTCACCCAAAAGATGAAATCCCCTATAAACTGGAATTTGTTAATGAATCACTTTATAACGCAACCTAATATATGAGTCCTCCAAAACCGTACATTCTTGTAATTTCAACACGCCTAATTGTGATAGTTCACTTTTTGATAGTAAGGATTTTCCATCAATCAAGGTGGATGTATCTTTCCCTCCAATTAAAACAGGGGCAACAACAATATCAATATAATCGAATAGTTTTTCCCGAAGGAATAACCCGTTTAACGTACCACCGCTTTGTATAGTAATCCTTTGACAGCCATATTCTGACTTAAGTTCTGTAAGAGCATCCGCCAAAGATAGTTCACTTTGATAAATGATATGAAGATTGGCTTTCTTTATCCTAAATGCTGGATGGTCTTTATTGGAAGTAATCAACACAAATTCTTTTGATAAGGCACAAAAATAGCGAATACCATGTTCAGTCAAATGACCGTTGTCAATTATCACAAAGGAAACAGGCGACTTGTTCGGCAGTTCTTTCATGTTGATACCAATTTTTTCCTGTACTCTGCCAGAGTTAAGCGACCATAAATCTGTTGTCTGCTCTATCTCATAATATTGGTGTAGTCCTTCCTGAACGCCCATAATTTTAGGGAAATCTTTGTCCACATCTAAATCATCTGTTGCTCCTGTGCTGATTTTTCCGTCAACAGACATCAGCATAAATAATGTCGTAATAGGTCTGTCCATTTTATCCCTCCAAATTCAAATTTGTCGATTTGTCACGAGCCAAGTGTACCACAACTGGGAATGACATTCAACCCTCATTTATAGGCGCTGATAGTAGTAGGTAAGCAATGCCCCGGTATATACCCGGTGCAGCTTGTTGGTGGCCGAAGGCCCCAAGCCCCCGGTGATCGGCGTGGCTGCGTCCGATGCACAAGCCGCCATTGGTGTCTGCTGGTATATACCGGCAGGAGAGGACACCCCGGCAGAGCCGCCCCCGGAGGGCGCACGATGGCCGCAGGCCATACCACCAGCCAGCCAGCGGCGGTGGTGAGTAAGTGCGCTCTTCGGAGGGGGCCGGCAAAGAAAACGGAGCGCCCAGGTCATCCCCAGACGCTCCCGCTTCGGTGCCCTTCTGCTGGTCAATCACCGCCTTTCCGGCCTGTGTCATTCTGCCACAAATGAACCGCAGTCAATGTAATGTAGTGGCCTGGTGAAAC
>NZ_CAJULS010000137.1 GCF_910587525.1 uncultured Oscillibacter sp.
ACGCTCATGATGCCGAAGCGGGGAGCCTCCTCCCAGGGCACCTCCATGACGGAGATGGTGCAGGCGGCGCCCGCCTCCTTGTGGCGCTTGACCATGGCGGAGTAGTCCATCTTGTAGATGTGGTCGCCGGAGAGGATCACCACATACTCCGGGTCATACAGGTCGATAAAGCCAATGTTCTGATAGATGGCGTTGGCAGTGCCCTTGTACCAGGTGCCGCCCTTGCTGCCCATGTAGGGGGGCAGGATGTGCACGCCGCCGGTGGATCCGTCCAGATCCCAGGGCACGCCACTGCCGATGTAGCTGTTCAGCTCCAGCGGGCGGTACTGGGTCAGCACACCCACGGTGTCAATGCCGGAGTTGGTGCAGTTGGACAGGGGGAAGTCGATGATGCGGTACTTTCCGCCAAAGGGGACGGCGGGCTTGGCCATATCCCCGGTGAGGACGTACAGCCGGCTGCCCTGGCCGCCGGCCAGCAGCATCGCGATACACTCTTTTTTCATTTTTCCGCAAGCTCCTTTACCTGTTTTTTAATACTGGGTTTCGCAGGTTTGGGAAAGGTTCCCTCTCCCCGCAGGAACACCGCCCCGAATGCGGGAACCTTGATGGCGGCGGAGTGTTCCTTCCCGTGGGAGGGGATTGCCTCCACCGGGACGCTTCCCGTGTCGCCAAAGCCGTCGCCGCCATAGGCGGGGTCGTCGGTGCTGAAGACAGGGGTATACTTCCGGTGGGCAGGGACGCCCATCCGGTAGTTTTCATAGGTGTTGGGGGAGAAGTTCACCGCACACATCAGGTCGCGGCCCTTCTTGTCTTTGCGCAGGAAGACCACCACGTTGTTGTGGTTGTCATCTGGCACCAGCCATTCAAAGCCCTCCCAGCCGAAGTCGACCTCCCACAGGGCGGGCTCCTTCTGGTAAAAGGCGTTGATGTCCCGGAAAAATCTGTGAATCTTCTGGTTTTCCTCGCTCTCCAGCAGGTACCAGTCGATGGACTGGTGGGAGTTCCACTCGTGCCACTGGCCCAGCTCCGCACCCATGAACATCAGCTTCTTGCCCGGGTGGGCCAGAAGGTAGGCGTAAAAACCCCGCTCGCACCGGAGCTGATTGGAGTAATCGCCGGGCATCTTCCCCACTACGGAGCCCTTCATATGCACCACCTCGTCGTGGGAGATGGGGAGCACAAAATTCTCCGAAAAGGCATACATCATAGAGAAGGTGATGTCCTTGTGGTGGTCCTGGCGGAACCAGGGGTCCATTTTCAGATAGTGGCACATGTCGTTCATCCAGCCCATGTTCCACTTGAGGTTGAAGCCCAGGCCCCCCACGTCGGCGGGACGGGTCACCAGGGGCCAGGCGGTGGACTCCTCGGCGATCATCAGCACGTTGGGATTGACGGAGAAGGCCAGGGCGTTCAGCTCCCGCAGGAAATCGATGGCCTCCAGATTCTCATGCCCGCCGTACTTGTTGGGCGTCCAGGCGCCGCCCTGGCGGTCATAGTCCAGATACAGCATGGACGCCACGGCGTCCACCCGCAGTCCGTCGATGTGGTATTCCTCCAGCCAAAAGCGGGCAGAAGAAAACAGGAAGCTCTTCACCTCGTTCCGGCCGTAGTCGAAGACGCGGGTACCCCAGCTGGCGTGCTCCCGCTTGTTGGGGTCGCCGTACTCATAGCAGCAGGTGCCGTCGAACTCATACAGGCCCTGCTCGTCCTTGCAGAAGTGGGAGGGGACCCAGTCCAGCAGGACGGAGATCCCGTTTTTGTGCATATGGTTGACAAACCACATGAAATCCTTGGGAGTGCCAAACCGGGAGGTGGGGGCGAAATACCCTGTGCACTGGTAGCCCCAGGAGTCGTCCAAGGGGTGCTCAGTTACCGGCAGAAGCTCAATGGCGTTGTAGCCCATGTCCTTGACGTAGGCTGCCAGATCCCTGGCAAGATCCCGGTAGTCGATGAAGTCCCCGTTCTCCCGAAGCTTCCAAGAACCCAGGTGGACCTCATAAATATTCAGTGGAGATGAATACACCGGATGCTGCGCCTGCCGCTTGCGAAAGGCGGCGTCGGTCCAGCGGAAGCCCTCGATGTCGTACAGTTTACTGGCTGTAGCAGGCCGGGTCTCCGTGTGGAAGCCATAGGGGTCCGCTTTCATCCGTACCCTTCCATCCTCCCCTGTGACGGCGTATTTATAAGCGGTATATTCCGTCAGTCCGGGGATAAAGCCCTCCCAGACCTCTCCGACATGAATTAAACGATTAGCCTGTTTATCCCAGCCGTTAAAATCGCCCACCACCGACACACTTTTTGCATGGGGCGCCCAGACCCGGAAGCCCCATCCCTGTTTGCCCCGCTTCTCCGTGGGATGAGCGCCGAACCAGCGCCAGCCCTCGGTCAGCGTTCCAGCGTGGAAGCGCTCGGCTGCTTTGCTGTTTGCCATGTAACTCTCCTCTCCCCGCCTGCCCCGCGGCGACGGCGGCCTCCGTGTTTGAGAAGCGCCCCGCTTCCCTGCTCTTCCCAGATATACCATATATTGTTGTTTATTATACTTCTTGAAAGAAACACCGTCAAGAATTGTCCTGTCGAAAAACCCGAAAGACTTTTAGTAAATCTGCCCAATTTCTTCTCGCAATTTCACCATATTTTATGTACACCTTTGTCATTTTACACAGAAGTTTACTGAAAAATCAGCCGCACAATTTATTCCAAACAGACCGGAAAGGCTCCCTTTCCGGTTGATTTTGCCTGTACGCCCTGCTACAATAGACAAAAATCCACCAATTCTTTCAGGAGGAAATCCGCCTATGTTTTCCCTGCTCACGGACGTTACCGTTGACGGCTTTGCCCTGTGGATCGTACTGCTGCTGTGTCTGGGCGTATTCCTGGCCTCCTTCATGGACGCCATTGCCGGCGGCGGCGGGATCATCTCCGGCCCTGCCCACCTCATCGCCTTCGGCAATCTACCCGCTCCCTACGCCCTGGGGACCAACAAGGTCTCCGCGGCCATCGGCACCGTCTTCTCCACCGCCCGGTTCATCAAAAACGGCTATGTGAACTGGAAGCTCTTCGCCCCCTCCATCGCCTTCGCCCTGGCTGGCTCCGTGGCCGGCACCTGGCTTCAGCACCGCACGCCGGACGCGGTGCTGAAGTACATGCTCCTGGCGGTACTGCCGGTGGTGGCGGCGGTCACCCTGCGCAACCGCGACTGGCCTGACGAGCCGGGGGAAATCGACTTCAAAAAGCAAGCCGCCATTGTCTGGGCCACAGCTTTTTTGATCGGCGGCTACGACGGGTATTACGGCCCCGGCACCGGTACCTTTTTGATGATTGCCTTCATCCGCCTGGCCAAACTGGATACCCGCCACGCCGCCGGCGGCGTAAAGATCATCAACCTCTCCAGCAACATCGGAAGCCTGGTGACCCAGCTGGCCAGCGGGTATGTCTTTCTCCGGGTGGGTCTCATTGCCTCCGTCTTCTCCATCGCGGGCCACTACATCGGGTCGGGCCTCGCCATCAAAAACGGCAGCAGGATTGTCCGGCCCACCGTCATTGCCGTCTTGATCCTGCTGACGCTCAAGGTTGGCAGCGAGCTTCTCTTTCCGGAATTCTGGGGCTGACCCCTTTCGCCAATGATCTGCGCGGCGCCCAGGCGAACGTCAGATACTCAACACAGAACCATTGGGGGATCACATATGAAAAAAACCATCGGCATCCTGGGCGGCATGGGCCCTCTGGCCACGGCGGACCTGTTCCAGAAAATCGTCTCCCTCACCGCCGCCGGCAGCGACAATGAACACATCCGCGTCTATATCGACAGCAACGCCTCCATCCCCGACCGGACAGCGGCCATCCTGAACGGGGGACCGGACCCCCTGCCCGCCATGCGGGACTCCCTGCGGAAGCTGGAGGCCTGCGGGGCAGACTGCGTGATCATGCCCTGCAACACCGCCCACTACTTTCTCCCCCGTCTCCAGGGGCTGACGGATATTCCTTTCCTCAGCATGGTGGAGGCGGCCGCCGCCGCCTGCCGCGTCCGCTTTCCCGGTGGGACCGCCGCCGTGCTGGCCACCCGGGGCACCCTGTCCGCCGGGCTGTACCAGGCGGCCCTGGAAAAGGCGGGTGTCTCCTATCTCCTGCCGGAGGAGGCGGAACGGGACGCTCTGATGGATGTGATCTACAACGGCGTCAAGGCCGGCGCCCCGCCGGAGAGCTACCGGGTGCGCTTTCTCTCCGTGCTGGAGGCCCTGTCCGGCCGGGGAGCGGATTACTTTATCCTAGGCTGTACGGAGCTGCCCCTGGCTTTCCGGCTGCTGGGACTCAGCCAGCCCGGCCTGGACCCCACAGAGGAGCTGGCCAAGGCGGCGATCCGCTTCTGCGGATACCCTCTGAAAGGCTGACCCAGCACGCCTTTCTATATTCCGCCCAAAACAGCTTTACAAGCGTCCCAATTTTTGTTATAATATAACAATCCCGGCCGGGGGCCGCTCCCAGGTGCGGCCCCCGGCCGGGATGGTATGAGAGAGGAAAATTCTATAATGAGGTGAGTGTATGAAGAAAAAAGTCAGTCTCCCTATGCAGATCCTGATTGCCCTGGTCCTGGGCATCGTTGTCGGCCTGATCTGTTCCGCCGCCGGCTGGAAGGATTTTACCGCCAATTACTTAAAACCCTTCGGCGATATTTTTGTCAACCTCCTGAAATTCATCGTGGTGCCCGTGGTATTGTTCTCCATGATCGACGGCATCCTCTCCATGAACGACATGCGGAAGGTGGGCTCCGTGGGCATCAAGACCGTGGCCTACTTCATGGTGACCACTGCCATCGCCTGCGTCATCGGCCTGGTGTTCGCCAATGTCTTCAACGGTGCGGGGCTCTTCCCCATTCTGGACCCCAACCAGGCCGAGTACGAGGCCAAGGAGTTCGGCGGCTTCATGTCCACCCTGGTATCCATCTTTCCCACCAACATGTGGAAGTCCTTTACCGACGCCAACATGCTCCAGGTCATCGTCATCTCCCTGTTCTTCGGCGGGTCCATCCTGGCCGCCGGTGAAAAGGCAAAACTGTGCCGGGACATTGTGGGCTCCTTCTACTCCGTGATCGAGAAGCTGATGGCTTTCGTCATCAGCCTGGCTCCCATTGGCGTGTTCACCTATATGGCATGGGTCGTGGCCACCCAGGGCTCCGAGATTCTGGTGTCCCTGCTGCTGGTCATCGTCTGCGCATATCTGGGCTACATTGTCCACGCCATCGTGGTCTACTCCCTGTCCGCCAAAATCTTCGCCGGCATGAGCCCCGTCAAGTTCTTCAAAGGCGCCTTTGCCGCCATGGTATTCGCCTTCACCTCTACCTCCTCCGCAGCCACTCTGCCGGTATCCAAGGAGTGCGCCGCCGAGCTGGGCGCGGAGGATGATATCGCCTCCTTCGTCCTGCCCCTGGGCTCCACCATCAACATGGACGGCACCGCCATCTACCAGTGCGTGGCCACCGTCTTCCTGGCGTCCTGCGCCAACATTCACCTGACCATTGGGCAGATGGTCATCGTAGTGGTCACCGCCACCCTGGCCTCTATCGGCACCGCCGGCGTCTCTGGCGCGGGTATGATCATGCTGGCCATGGTTCTGGAGACTCTGAGCATCCCTGTGGCCTACATCGGCCTGATCGTGGCCGTGGACCGCATTTTCGACATGGGCCGCACCTGCCTGAACGTCACCGGCGACATCGCCTGCTCCGTTTGTGTCACCAAGTGGGAGGGCAAGAAGAAATAAGCCCGCTCAAAGAGAGAACCGCCGGGGGACCTGTTTTGGGTCCCCCGGTTTTTTTGAGGAAATTTTCAGCTTTGTGAGATATAATCCCCCTGTAAAGGATATCCCTAGCAGAAGGGCCCTTCCAAACCAACTTAAGAAGGAGGTGAGACGCATTGACGGACCAGCGGTTCCGGGA
>NZ_CAJULS010000138.1 GCF_910587525.1 uncultured Oscillibacter sp.
GGCGGCCCATCGAGAAGCCGGGCAGCGAGTTTGATCTGGATGTGGACTGCGTCATCATGTCCCTGGGCACCAGCCCCAACCCCCTGATCAAGTCCACCACCCAGGGCCTGGAGATCAACAAGAAGGGTGGCATCATCGTCAACGAGGACGGGCTGACCTCCCGTGAGAGCGTCTACGCCGGCGGCGACGCCGTAACCGGCGCGGCCACCGTCATCCTGGCCATGGGCGCGGGCAAGACCGCCGCCAAGGCCATTGACGAGCAGCTGAGCAAGTAAAATCTGACATACAGGAGGGAGGCGGACGGCAGTCCGCCTCCCTTTGCCTTTTGGGGGAATTTTGATGAAGTATCAAGGCAAGACGCCGGAGGAGATTGTACGGAGCTACTGCCGGGGCCTCCGGATAAAACAGGGGCTGATTCTCCTGATTTTTGCGGTGTATCTGGTGAGTATCTTTCACGGGATTTGGTCGCTGGGCAGCGGGCTTCCAACGGTCCTTCTGGCGATGACGCTCCTAGTCGCGCTCACTCTGCCGCTTAACGTCTGGATCTCCTGGGACTTCCTGTCCCTGAATCTGATCCTGAACCAGAACTGCGACCCGGTGACCTATACGGCGGTGTGCCGTCTGCTGCGGGGGACGCATCAAAGGCAGCGAAACCGTCTAGCCACGGCCATCAATGAGGCGGTCGGCGTGGAGTGGTGCGGCCGGTTCTCCGAAGCCCTGACCATGACGGACAGTCTGTCGGTCTCAGAGAAGGATGTCTCCGGCCAGCTGTTGGTACGGAACCTCCGGTTTAACTGCTTTGCCAGGCTGGGGGACTTGGAAAGCGCCCGGCGTGCTCGGGAGGAGATGGAGCGGTATGCCGGAATCATCCGAAAGCCCGCCCTGCAAAAGCGGGGTGCGCAGCTCCTGAAGGTCATGGACATGGGCTTTGCGTTTCAGACGGGGGATTACGAGACTCTCCGACGGCTGGAGGAGGAGCTGAGCGCTAGTTATTCGGCCAGGATTCAGAAGGTGACCTCTGCCTTCCGCCTGGCCCGGGCGGACCTGGCTCAGGGAGAGACCCGGAACGCCCGGGCCCGCCTGGAGATGGTTGTGGAGCAGGGCGGGACACTCTACATTGTGGAGGAGGCCAGGGAGCTGCTGGCGGAACTGGAGTAGGGACTGGGCTCTGTTCCGGCCCGTTTGCCGGAGAGCCGGCGTTTTCGCGAAAGCGGACAGAGCCCCGCCCCCGCAAAGCCGCATCCGAAAACCCAAATCGCGGATAGTTGACAAACTGGGACAGACGGTATAAAATACAATTGCCCATATTATGGGCAAAGCCCGCATAATACCGGTAAAATTTCATAAACAGTCTGGAATCATGGCGTATACGCCATGATTAGGTTTTTCTAAGAAAAACCTAATTCATTTTTGTGAGTATTTTACGGATTTATGCGGGTGTGAAAAACATGGTTTGGAGGAGAAAGCATTATGGCATTTTGCAAGAAGTGTGGAGCGGAAATCAGTGAGCAGGCCAGCGAGTGCCCGCGCTGCGGCGCGGCTCAAACCCCGCAGACAGCGGATAACGGCGGCTTCCTGTGGGGTCTGCTGGGCTTTTGTATCCCACTGGTGGGTTTGATTCTGTTCCTGGTGTGGAAGGATACCAAGCCCAAGACCAGTAAGGCCGCCGGCATGGGCGCTCTGGTGAGCGTTATCTGCGGCGTTCTGTTCTATGTGTTGATGTTCGTCATCGGCATTGGCGCGGCAATGCTTTAAGGCGTGGCTTTGCAAGTGGCTCCCTATTTTCTTCGGATGCCACTGCCGGCCAGACCGCTCCTTTTTCTATAAGGGGAAGCAGTTTCCGGTCTGTGCCCGCTGTACGGGAGAGCTGGCGGGCATCCTAGCCGCGCTGGCGACATGGTGGCTGTACCATCCCGGGCCCCTCTGGTCTGCGGCGCTGCTGCTTCCGCTGGTGCTGGACGGCGTGATTCAGCTTTGTACAGCCTATGAGAGCCGGAACCGCCGCCGCCTGTGGACAGGCATCCTGTTTGGGTATGGGCTGACCAGCCTTCTGCTATTGTCTGCCGCATGGGTATTCCGTCAGGGGTACGCTTTGGGGCAGGGACTCTGAAAAACGAAACAGCTGAACGGCGGCCGCGCTTCGCGGCGGACCGTTCAGCTGTTTTCGCTGTGGACAGCTTTTTGCCCGTAAGGGGCTTCCGGGCCTGTCATGAATGTCCTCCCGGTTTCATAGAGTTTACCAATGCTGCAAGGGGGGAATCTCTATGAAACGATTGATTGCGCTGCTGTGCGCCGTGCTGGCGCTGACGGCCGGCGCCAAGGCTGTGGATGTCTCCGCGCCCTCGGCCCTGCTGATGGAGAAGGAGACGGGGACCATTCTCTTTGCCAAGGACGAACATACCCGGCGGGAGCCCGCCAGCGTTACCAAGGTCATGACGCTGCTGCTGGCCATGGAGGCCATCGACAGCGGCCAGATGAGCTACGACACCATGGTCACCGCCTCCGCCCACGCCTGCTCCATGGGCGGCAGCCAGATCTGGCTGAAGGAGAACGAGCAGATGACCGTGGACGAGATGCTCAAGGCCGTCTGTGTGGTCTCCGCCAACGACTGCGCCGTAGCTCTGGCAGAGCAGATTGCCGGCAGCGAGGAGGCCTTTGTGGAGCGCATGAACCAGCGGGCCAAGGAGCTGGGCATGAACGACACCACCTTCCAAAACGCCACGGGGCTCCCGGCGGCGGGCCACGTCACGTCCGCCTACGACATCGCCCTCATGAGCCGGGAGCTGGTGCTGAACCATCCGGACATCCGCAAGTATACCACCATCTGGATGGACTCCCTGCGGGGAGGGGAGTCCCAGTTGGTGAACACCAACCGGCTGGTGCGCTTTTACCAGGGGGCCACGGGCCTCAAGACTGGCTCCACGGACAACGCCCTCTACTGCCTCTCCGCCACGGCGGAGCGGGACGGTATGGAGCTCATCGCCGTGATCATGAAGGGGGCCACCTCCGCCCAGCGGTTTGAGGACGCCCAGACGCTGCTGAACTACGGCTTTGCCGGGTACACCCTGACTAAAATCGTGCCGGAGACGCCTTTGGCCCCGGTGCCGGTGGCCCTGGGTACCCAAGCCACGGTCCAGCCGGTGCTGGGGGACGGTGGGGCGCTGCTGCTGGAGAGGTCCAAGGCCGCCGGATTACAGCAGACCGTCACCCTGGCGGAGTCCGTGGAGGCTCCGGTGGCCCTGGGGGACAGCCTGGGGGCTCTGACGGTCACTGCCGGGGACGGCGGGGAGGTTGTGGCGGAGATCCCCCTGCTGGCGGGCGAGGAGATTCCCCGGGTCACTTTCTGGCAGATGTTCCTGCGGACGCTGCGCATGGCCTTTTTAGCGGATTGACCAAAGGTATTTCCATTTTTCGGCGGGGCTGTGACGGTTTTCTCTTGCCTCCGGTCCGCTGGAATGGTATACTGCATTTATAATAGCGGCGAATTGGGCCGTGTTTCCAGCACATAAGAAAGGATCGATGATTATGTTGGATGTCAAACTGTTTCAGATGGAGACCTTCCTCTCCGAGCCCTATGAGGATACCCTGGCTCCCCAGCTGAAAAGTGCACACGAGCGCCTCCAGGACGGCTCCGGCCTGGGCGGGGATTTTACCGGCTGGGTCCACCTGCCCCGGGATTACGACAAGGCGGAGTTTGCCCGCATCAAGGCCGCCGCGGCCAAGATCCAGAAAAATTCCCAGGCCCTGGTGGTCATCGGTATCGGCGGGTCCTATTTGGGCGCCCGGGGCGTCATCGACTGCCTGTGCTCTCCCAATTACAACCTGAAAAAGAAGAGTACGCCCAATGTGTATTTTATGGGCAACGGCCTCTCCGCCGACGCCATGCAGGAGGTTCTGGACCTGCTGGAGGGCGTGGACTTCTCTGTCAATGTCATCTCCAAGTCCGGCACCACCACCGAGCCCGCCGTGGCCTTCCGCTTCTTCCGGGACGCCCTGGAGAAGAAATACGGCAAGGCCGGGGCCAAGGGGCGCATCTACGCCACCACCGACAAGGCCCGGGGGGCTCTGAAATCCCTGGCCAACGAGGAGGGCTGGGAGAGCTTTGTGGTGCCCGACGGCGTGGGCGGGCGGTACTCCGTCCTCACCGCCGTGGGCCTGCTGCCCATCGCCGTGGCCGGAATCGGCATTGAAGAGCTCATGGGCGGCGCGGCCAAGATGATGAAGCTCTGCGAGACCGCCTCCTATGAAAACCCCGCCTGGACCTACGCCGCCCTCCGGGACGCGCTGTATCAGAAGGGCTGGAGCATCGAGGTCCTGGCCTGCTACGACCCCGCCTTCCGCTTCATGCTGGAGTGGTGGAAGCAGCTTTACGGCGAGAGCGAAGGCAAGGACGGCAAGGGTCTTTTCCCCGCCAGCGTGGAGTTCACCGCGGACCTGCACTCCATGGGGCAGTATATGCAGGACGGCACCCGGAACATTTTTGAGACCGTGGTGCGTTTGGGGGCCTCGGAGCACCAGCTGTACGTCCCCCGGGACGAGGACGACGGCGACGGGCTGAACTTCCTGGCGGGCAAGCCCATGGACTTCATCCGGGACCGGGCCATGGAGGGCACCTTGCTGGCCCACACCGAGGGCGGCGTGCCCAACCTGATCGTGGAAGCGGGCGGCAAGGACGCCAAGAGCCTGGGCCAGCTGATCTACTTCTTTGAGTACGCCTGCGGCCTCTCCGGCTATTTGCTGGAGGTGAACCCCTTTGACCAGCCCGGCGTAGAGGCCTACAAGAAGAACATGTTTGCTCTGTTGGGCAAGCCCGGCTATGAAGACCGGAAAGCCGAGCTGGAGGCCAAGTTGAAGAAATAAAGTGGAGAGCGGTGCCGGAAGGCGCCGCTTTTCTCCCCTTTTCGACAGTGGGACGTAGAAAATTTGTGAATAAATCCCAAACTCGTGTTTTTTGCATTGTTTTTTCCCGGGGACTATGGTATCCTTAACACAACAAAGTCTCCCCGAACGGAGATTCTAAATGACAGGAGTGATTTGATATGGTCAGACTGATTATGGGCGTGAAGGGTTCTGGCAAGACCAAGCAGCTCATCGAATTGATCAACAACGCGGCAAAGGACGAGCCCGGCCACGTGGTATGCATTGAGGCAAACCGCAATATGACATATGATATTCACTATCATATCCGTCTCATCGACGCGCAGGAGTACAAGCTGAACAATTATGATCTGTACCGGGGATTTATCAGCGGCCTGTACGCCGGCAATTACGACATCTCCCATGTGTTCATCGACAATCTGCTCAAGACTGTCGGCCAGGGGATCAACGGCGAGACCGAGGCGTTTTTGAATTGGCTGGATGTCTTTGGCGAGCGCAACGGCATCAAGTTTACCGTGAGCATCAGCGCCGATGCCGCCTCCGCCACCGAGGGAATGCAGAAATTTCTGTAAGCAGACCGGAAAAAACCCGGCCCTGTCCATTGGGACAGGGCCGGGTTTTTCGGCTCCGGGAGCCCGCACCCCCGGGCCACACATCCCAAAAGAATTAGTATACCCCATAAAAATGTTGAATTATATCGCAAAATCCAATGTATTTTGCCGGATTTTGTCAAAAGAATTATATCTTTTCGAGTTAGGCCCTGTTTTTCAAACAGGACCTAAAGTCTGACTTCGTTTTCGACTTTTCCTCTCAAAGATGATAAGCCATCATCAACCTTCTGCCGCGCTTTTTTCGCCTTGCTCTGACGGATGCTCGGCGCTTCCGTACCGTCACGGCTCAAAAACCACCTCCTTCCCGTCCGATTTTAGAATCATGGTAACTTTCTCGCCGTCATAACCAACAGACAGGGCCGGGTCATTTGAAATCTTCAGACTGTGGGCGC
>NZ_CAJULS010000139.1 GCF_910587525.1 uncultured Oscillibacter sp.
GTAGCCGTAGATCTCCGCCATCTCCTTGTTCTCCGGCAGAATCCACCGGGAGGGAATGCCGTAGGCGGGCTCGATGGTCTCAATGCCGTCCACCTCTCCCAGAGGATTGGCCGGCTCCAAGGCCAGGTAATAGTCCACCAGGATCTCGCCCCGGGCAACCTCCTCGCCCCGGATGCGAATGACATACTGGTTCGTTCCCAGGGACGAGGCGTCATGGAGGCGGATAGAGGGAAAGACGAAGCCCATATCCTGGGCGTACTGCCGCCGGAAGATGACGATGCGGCTGATGAGCTTGCCGCCGTGGCTCTCGTCCACCATGGGGATCAGACTGTATCCGAACTCCATCTCCACGGGCTCCACAGACAGCAGGGAGTAGACGTTGTTGATGTCCTTGTAATAGTCGGTCTCGCTGGGGGCCGCGGCCTCCGGCTGGATCTCCGCACTTTGAGCGGCGGCCTCCTCTGCGAGGCGCTCCTGCTCCATACGGCGGCTGATAAACACGCCGCCGCCCACCAGCACGCCGCCGCCCAGGGCCAGGGCCAGATGGGGCGTATTGGGGATTGCCGCCAAAAACCACAGGATAATGCCGGTGGTCATAATGGCTCTCGGCTGGGCCTTGAACTGCTTGAGGACATCCTTGTTCAGACTGCCCTCGGACACCGACCGGGTGACAATCATACCGGTGGCGGTGGAGATCATCAGCGCAGGCAGCTGGGACACCAGGCCGTCGCCGATGGTGACAATGGAATAGCGGGTCAGGGCGGTGGTAAATTCGCCGTGGTTTATGAGAATCTCAATGAGCACGCCGCCCAGGAAGTTGATCATGGTGATCAGAAGCGACATAACCGCGTCGCCCTTGACGATCTTGGTGGCGCCGTCCATGGCGCCGTAGAAATCGGCCTCCTTCTGGATCTTGTTCCGCCGGTCCCGGGCCCCCTGCTCATCAATGAGACCGGAGGAGAGGTCTGCGTCAATAGCCATCTGCTTGCCGGGCATGGCGTCCAGCGTAAAGCGGGCGGCCACCTCGGCCACGCGCTCGGCGCCCTTGGTGATGACAATAAACTGCACCAGCACGATGATAAGGAAGATAACCACGCCAATGATGATATTGCCGCCGGTGATCAGATTGCCGAAGTTCTGGATGACCTCGCCGGCATAGCCGTGCCAGAGAATCTGCCGGGTGGTGGACACGTTCAGTCCCAATCGGAACAGCGTGGTGATCAGCAGCAGGGACGGGAAGATGGAAAACTCCAGCGCGTCCGAGATATTCATGGTGATCATGAGAATCATGATCGAAAGGCCGATATTGATAATCAGCAGAAAGTCTAAAAGCTGGGTTGGCAGCGGGATGATCAAAAACAGAACGATAATCACGACGCCAAGGGATATTGCATTGTTCAGTATCCGCTTCACGCGCCGGTCACCTCCCGCTCCGTAAGTTCCTTTCTGCCGCCGGGCCTCACGCCCGGCCTTCCCGCCCTGCGGCGAGACGGCCCCGTTATTTTACCAGTCGTTTATCTTTATCCAGCCGGAAGATGTAGACCAGCACCTCCGCCACCGGGCCGTAGAGCTCCGGGGGAATCTCCTGATCCAGCTCCGTGGAGGCGTAGAGGGAACGGGCCAGGGGCACGTTTTCGATCACTGCCACGTTGTGCTCCTCGGCGGTCTTCACAATCCGCAGAGCCAGCTCATCCTGTCCCTTGGCCAGGACAATAGGCGCGGCATCCTGCTCCGGCTTATACCGCAGCGCCACCGCAAAGTGGGTGGGGTTTCGGATAACCACATCGGCAGAGGGCACTTGCTGCATCATCCGCCGCTGAGCCCGCTCCCGCTGGATCTGCTTGATCTTTCCCTTGACCTGGGGATCGCCTTCCGTCTGTTTATACTCTTCTTTAATTTCCTGCTTGCTCATTTTCAGCTGCCGCTCGTAGTCCCACCATTGGTACATAAAGTCCAGCGCAGCCACAGCAATAAAGGCAATGGCAATTCGAATCACCATACCCTTGGCGCTGTCAAAGAGGTGCATGCAGGCCGCCTGCAGGTCCGTATAGAGATACTTGTAACTCTCCTGGACCATATCCTTCAGGCTGATGTAGATAATCACCAGCAGCAAAATAATTTTAATAATGCCCTTCAGTGCGTCAATCACGCTCTTCAGGGAGAACAGCCGCTTGAGTCCCTGTAAGGGGCTGATCCGGCTGAACTTTGGCCGCAGCAGCTCGCCGCTGACCAACAGTCTTGTCTGCGCAAAGGTAGCCATAATGGCGCAGATGGCAGTGACCAGCAGCAGCGGCAGAACGGCCCGCACCAGCAGCATAAGCCCCTGGTGCTCCAGCTCTGCCACCTGATCCCCTACCGGGAGGCTTCCCCCGCAGGCCGTCAGGCACGCAATCATAAAGTCGGCCACCTCGCGGACGATATTGCCGGCCAGCAGCCACAACGCCACACAGGAGCCCAGCAGCGTCGTCACTGACACTGCGTCCTGGCTAAGGAAGACGTTGCCTTTTTTTCGTTCGTCCCGCCGTTTTTTAGGTGTCGCCTTTTCGGTTTTGGAACCTTCGGCCAACGGTCATCCCCCCTTAAGGCCCTGTCGTTTCCCGCCGGGGCTCCTTCTAAAGGAGGCCCAGCAGAGTGTGCATGCTGTCCAGCATGGCCATCTCCGCCTCCAGCAGGTATTCGCTGAACGGTGCCATCAGCAGAAGAAGCAATGCCAAACCGATAATCACTTTCAGCTCGATATTGATGGAAAACACATTGATCTGCGGGATAACCTTCATCAAAACCCCCATGCCCAGCTGTCCCAGCAGCTCCGCTGCCAGAATAGGCATGCACAGCTTCACTGCCAGCACAGTGCACTCCACAAAGAGTTCCAGCATGGCGTTGGCCGCATCTGTTCCCAGTGTAACAGTGCCGAAGGGCACCACCTCATGGGAAGTCAGCATCAGCCGCAGCAGGGTGTGGTGGCCTCCTGCGGCGAAAAACAGCAGCGTCATCAGCGTGTTGAGCAGCATACTGCTTACCGACAGATTGGCCTGGGCGCTGGCGTCATAGACTTGATTCATGGTCATGCCCATCTGGGTGTCAATGGCATGGCCCGCCAGCTGCGGAATATAGAAGAAAAAATTCATCACCAGCCCCAGCAGATATCCCAGCGCCATCTCCAGCAAAATGCAAAATGCCATTTCGATAATGCTGCCTGGAGTCCGTACTGTGACCGGCGCCGTGAAAGAGATCACAAACACCGACAGCACCAGCACAAATCCGCTGCGAAAAATTCCCGGGATATTCCGCCGGCCCAGGACAGGGTTGAACAGCACAAATCCGCTTATACGGGCTGTGATATACAAAAAGAGCGTCAGCTCGGCCCAATCGATCATACGGCCAACTCCGTCAGGAGCCGATCAGGGCAAAAATCTCCCTGGTATACTCCTGCAGGGACTCCAGCATCCAACCTCCGCCCAGCAAAAGGACGGTGACAATGACGCTCACCTTGAGAATGAAGCCGATGGTCTGCTCATGGATCTGGGTGACAGCCTGAAAAATGGCCACCACCACGCCCACCAGCATACTCAGCACCAGCATGGGGCCGCCCAGCTTGATAACCAGGCCGACGGCGTCCCGCATCAGATCTGACACAGCGGCTGCATCCATCTCTCAGACCTCCCTTCTCCGGTCTCCATCGGGCACACGCCCTAGTTGAATCCCACTACCAGCTGTGAAAACAGAAGCTCCCATCCGTTCAGCGACACAAACAGCAGCAACTTAAACGGCGCGGAGATCATAGACGGCGGCAGCATGATCATACCCATGGACATCAGCGTACAGGAGACCACAATGTCGATCAGCATAAAGGGGATATACAGCAGCAGTCCGATGGTAAAGGCCCGCTGGAGCTCCGTGGTCATAAATGAGGGGATGATAATCCGCATGGGCAGCTCCATAGCCGTAGCCTCATCGATGGTATCCGGCGTGTCCACATGTGCCAGGTCGCAGAACATCCGCATGGTGTTCTCCCGGGTGTTGCGGATCATGAAGTCCTTCAGCGGAACAGAGGCCAGGTCCAGAAACTCCTCCTGGCTGATCTCCTCCGCCACATAGGGGTCATAGGCCTCGGTCTTGATCTGGGAAAAGGTAGGGGCCATGGTGAAATAAGTCAGGATCAGCGCCAGTCCCACCAGCACCATGTTGGGCGGTGTCTGCTGGGTGCCCATGGCCGTGCGCAGGAAAGAAAAGGAGATGATATACCGGGCAAAGGAGGTCATCATCACCAGAAGCGACGGCAGCAGCGTAATCATGGTAGTCAGGAACAAAACCTCCAGAACCTGTACGCTGTCGCCGTTGATACTGATCAGACCCTCTGGCAGCAATTCCCTCACCTCCGCCCTTTCTGGCGCAAAACCGTATTCAGCACCTGGCGGAAGCTGGGTGTCCCGCTCTGATCCTCCGTCTCCGCTTGCCTCCGCCAAAGGGCGGCCTCCTCCGCTGTAAACTCCGCCAGCATAGTGATGTCCGAGCCGGTAACTCCCAGGAGAAAATATCGCTCTCCCGCCTGAGCCACCACGAGCTTCTGCTCCCGTCCCAGCGGCAGCTGGGCCAGGATTGCAAGCCCCCCTCCCGCCTTCAGCGGGCCGAAGACGCCCAAGCCTCCCCGGCCTGCCACGTACTTGGTAAACCAGTAGGCCAAGCCGATGATCACAATGACGCTGACAACCATCCACAACAGGGAAAAGATGGGATTTCCCTCCAACATTTCGGGATTATCTCCCAACATTTTAATCAGGGCTCACCCAGGATGTTGGTCACAGTCTTCAGCACCCGGTCAGGCTTAAAGGGCTTGACAATGAAGTCCTTGGCGCCGGAGCGCACCGCGTCCATGACCATGCTCTCCTGGCCCATGGCGGAGCACATGACCACGTTGGCGCCGCTGTCCTTGGCGCGGATAGCCTTCAGCGCCTCCAGGCCATCCATATTGGGCATCGTGATGTCCATGATCACCAGGTCCGGGCCAATCTCACCGAATTTCTCCACCGCGTCGGCGCCGTCCACAGCCTCAAAGAGCTCGGTATACCCGTTCTTGCTCAGGGTGTCCTTGATCATCTTCCGCATGAATGCGGCATCGTCCACCAACAAAATCTTTTTAGCCATTGTCGTATCCATCCTTTTCAATCTTATTGATTTGCATATTTCGTATGATTATCCCTGTATCTGCGTCTTATTTCTTCTTAGGAAGTTCAAAACCAGGGTTCTGCACAATCTCCGTAACCCGAACGCCAAAATTGTCATCGATCACCACCACATCGCCCCGGGCAATGCACTTGCCATTGACGAACAGGTCCACTTGGTCACCGGCCAGCTTATCCAGCACTACCAAAGAGCCCTTAGAGAAAGCCAGAATCTCCTGTACCTTCCGCTGGGTGCGGCCAATCTCCACCGACACCTGCAGGGGCACCTCCATAATGAGATCCAGATTCTGGGCCTGTTCCTTGCCCAGGACCTCCTCCACGTCCATCTCCTTCATGGCAACAGGCTTGGTAGCGATGATCTTCGGTTCCGGCTTCTGCTGTGCGGCGGCCTGGACGGGGGCATTGTTGGCCATGGCCGTTGTCATGGCGGTCATCATAGCTGCCATCATACTCCCCAGATCCGCCGCTGTCGCAGGCTGAGCGCCCGGAGCAGGCTGGGCTGCGGGGGCCGGCTGGGGCGCAGGCTGGGGAGGCGGCGCAGGCTGAGGAGCGGGAGCCGGGGCGGGCGCAGGCGTGGCGGTTCCGCCGCCTGCCATCATCCGCTCAATCTCCTCCTGACTCATCATCCGGCTGCTGCCGCCGGAGGGCTCCTCCGCGGGGG
>NZ_CAJULS010000140.1 GCF_910587525.1 uncultured Oscillibacter sp.
AAATCAGAGCCGCTGAAAGCGGCCTGCTGCAGCTTACACACCGCAGTATTTAAAAAGAATCATGATTCTTTTCAAGATATCCAAATTATAAAAACGCCCTGAGAAGAGAAAGGGCCGGGAACTAAAGCTCCCGGCCCTTCCTTTACTTTGTCCCAAAGATTCGATCCCCGGCATCTCCCAGCCCCGGAACGATATAGCCCTTATCATTGAGCTTCTCGTCCACCGCGCCGCAGTAGATGTCCACATCCGGATGACTCTTCTGAATTCGCTCAATACCCTCCGGGGCGGCCAGAAGCACCATCAGCTTGATATTGGTGCAGCCGTACTCCTTCATAAACCCGATGGCGGCGTCGGCGCTGCCACCGGTGGCCAGCATGGGATCTACGATCAGGACATCCCGCTCCGTCACATCCTTGGGCATCTTGCAGAAGTACTTCACCGGCTCCAGAGTCTCCTCGTCCCTGTACAGACCGATGTGGCCCACCCGGGCGCCGGGAACCATCCGCAGCACGCCGTCCACCAGTCCCAGGCCCGCCCGCAGGATGGGTACCACGGCGAACTTCTTTCCCTTGAGGGTGGGGGCGGTGGTCTTGCAAATGGGGGTCTCCACCTCCCGCTCCGTCAGGGGCAGGTCCCGGGTAGCCTCATAGGTAATGAGCATCCCAATCTCGCTGACCAGCTCCCGGAAGTCTTTAACGCTGGTGTTCTTGTCCCGCAGGATAGTCAGCTTGTGAGCCACCAGAGGGTGGTCCATGACGTGTACTTTGCCGTTCATACGAATCTCTCCTCCTATTTTGTAAGTCATATTCCCGTGATTTGCAGCTTCAATGTGTCCGCGAGAACGATGGCGTCCTTTCTGGACAGTGTGCCGATACAGATAAAACGCCGGCCTTCCTCAAGAACCGCGTGAATACTTCCAGGCTCCGCCGTATACTCGTCCCACAGCAGTGCCACCGCGCCCTGGCCGCCAGGGCTCTGTATAACCCCGCAGACCGGCGCGGTAATCGGCTGTCCGCTGGCGCCGTAGAACTGATCCCCGCCGGGCTCTGACGTCAGGCGGACCCATGTACCGGGGTCCATGTCCAGACCGCCGATCCAAAAGTTCCCCACAAAGGTCCGCTTTCCCGCCCGGTTACAGGTATATGTCCCCCGGATGACAGCCTCGTGGTCCGCCGCGTAATCCACGTCGTCCGCGCGGTACTCCACCGCCGTGCCCGACCAGGAGACCTCCTCCGAGTGAGGCATATACCAAACCGCCAGAAACGCCGCCAGACACAAAACGGCCAAGCCGGCCAGCCATTTCCAAAGCCGCCCGGACAGGGGGCTCACTTTTTCATTGGTCACCTTTTCCATTGGTCTCCCGCTCCTTTTCCATTGGTCTCCCGCTCCTTTTTCAGCCGCTCCGCCTGGGGCGGGCGCAGGTAGACGGGCAGCAGCTCCTGGGCGGAGACCAGGCCGCCGCGCCCGGCCGCCTCCTCCGCCTCCAGAGCCACGGTGACGGCGCTCTGCATCACCAGATAGGGCGGGGCCAGACGGCAGGCCACTCCCGCCGCCGTCAACGCGTCCGCGCACAGCTTTCCACCGTCGCCCACGATGATCTTGCGCCTGGCGTCCTGCTGCAGCTCCTCCGCCAGTTCCTCCAGGCCAATGGCCCGGTCCGGCGTCAGACGGGTCAGCCGCCCGTCCTCTGCCTCAAACAGGGCGTTGTAGATCTGGCTCCGCCGGGCGTCCATGGCACAGACCACCAGTCCGTCCATAAAAGCCACATTCCGGGCCATGGCCGCCAGGGTGGACACGCCAACGGCGGGCTTGTCCGCCGCAAAGGCCAGCCCCTTGGCAGCGGAGACACCGATGCGAATACCGGTAAAGGACCCGGGGCCAACCGCCACCGCTACGGCGTCCATGTCCGCCATAGTGAGGTCCGCATTTCTCAGAATGTGCTCCACAATGGGCATCAGGGTCCGGCTGTGGGTGAGACCGGTATCCTGGAAACCCGCGGCCAGCACCCTCCCCTCTTCTGTCACAGCGGCGGAAACTGCCTTGGCAGAGGTCTCCAGTGCCAGTATCTTCATGCAAGATCCACTCCTTCCACGGTGACAGTGCGCCAGTTCTCATTGTCCGGGCAGCAGCGCAGGGCAACCCAAACGGTCTCCGGCGGCAGCGCCTCCTCCACCCGCTCGCTCCACTCCACAGCACAGACGCCGCCCCTGGTCAGATAGTCGTCCCAGCCGATGTCAAACAGGTCCTCCGCCCCCTCCAGGCGGTACAGATCAAAGTGAAACAGGGGCAGCCGCCCGCCCTCGTACTCATTGACGATGGTAAATGTGGGGCTGGTAACTCTGGCCCGGCACCCCAGGCCCCGGGCCAGGCCCCGGGTAAAGGCAGTCTTTCCCATGCCCAGATCCCCCTGATACGCCACCACCGCCCCAGGAAAGAGCCGCTCCGCCAGACGGCAGCCAAGCGCCTCCGTCTCCGCCTCGCTGCGGGTGAGAAATTCCACGGTCCTGTCCCCCTTATGTTTGATGTTAACATCAGTATATCACATTTTGAACAGAGTGTAAAAACAAATTTCCAGCGTTTACAGCATTTTTTATTTGTGGTATACTGACTTTGTCAAAATCCTCCATCAAAAAGGAGCGTCTTATGGCGGACCGGTTAAAAAGCATCCTAGCAGACTTCTTCCAGCAGGCCGATCTGGTACTGCTGGGGCTCTGCTGTGTCTCCACGCTGTACGGCATGGTGCTGATTTTCAGCGCCACCCACTTTATGGAAACTGCCAAAGTCATCCGCTACGTGGGCGTGCAGGGTGCCGCCATGGCCATCGGCATCTGCGCATACATTTTCATGTCTATGCTGGACCTGGAAAATGTGATGAAGCGCTGGAAATGGCTGGTTGTATTCAACATCGTTTTTATTGGTCTGCTGCGGACTCCCCTGGGCGTGGGACACAGCACCGGCAATGTAGCCTGGTTAAAATTTCCGGACATCCCCTTCCAGATTGGTCCGGCGGAGGTGGTGAAAATCTCCTTTACTCTGCTGTTGGCCAAGCAGCTGGAGTGGCTGCGGGAGGAGAAACGGGACCTGAAATCCTTTCGCTCCGCCCTTCTGGCGGCGGGACACACGCTCCTTCTGATGGGCTGGTACGTGGTTATATCCAGGGATATGGGCAATGCCCTCACATTCTTTTTCATCTTTTTGTGCATGGCCTTCGCGGCGGGCTTTGCCCTGCGGTGGTTTGTGCTGCTGTTTGCCGGCATCGGTGGAACTGCGGCGGCGATGCTGACCCTGGACCTGGTGCCGAAATCCATGGAGTACATGGTCAACCGCTTCCGGATCCTCTTTGACCACAGCCTGGATCCCCTGGGCGTCGGCTGGCAACAGACCCGGAGCCTGCTGGCAATCGGTTCCGGCGGCGTGTTCGGCCAGGGGTACATGAACGGCACCCAGTCGCAGAGCAGTGAGAGCCAGTCCCTTCCCATGCGGTGGACGGACTTTATTTTCTCTGTCTGCGGCGAGGAATTGGGGCTGATCGGATGCCTTCTCATCATTCTGCTGCTGACAGCGGTGATTTTCCGGGTGCTACTGGTGGCAAAGCGGGCTCAGAGCCATTTTCACAGCTATGTCTGCGTGGGCATGGCCGCCATGCTGATTTACCAGGCCGTCATCAATATCGGCATGTGTCTCTTTGTTATGCCTACTATCGGCGTCACTCTTCCCTTTTTCAGCTATGGCGGCTCCTCCATCGTCATGCTGTATACCGCCATGGGCGTGGTTTCTAACATCAAAAAACGAACACTCTCCATGGAGCGCCGGGGACGGGCCCTTCTGTAAGATATCCTCTGAAAAATTCTCCGGCGGCAGACTGCCGCCGGAGAATAATTTCTGGAAAGAAGCGGACACTACCACTACATTCCATGAAAACAGGAGGAAAGCCACTTGAAAAGCAGTTTCACAAGACGGACCGCCGTTCTGGCTCTGGCGGCGGCTCTGGTACTGGGCAACAGCGCTTCAGCACTGTTTGGAAAGAAGACAGAACAGCCCGAGGCGGAGGAGGGTGCGCCCCAGGCCCGGGACCTGGAGACCAAGACCTACCGGGGAATCTCCTGCCAAGGCCAGTTCCTGGCTGAGGACAACGAGGGCGAGACGCTGACCTTCTCCCTGGCAGACCAGCCCAGAAAAGGCGTAGTGGTCATTGAGGGAGATACCTTCACCTACGCCCCCGACGACGGCATCACCGGCAGCGACAGCTTCACCTACACCGCCACCGACAGTGCCGGACACACTTCCCTGCCCGCCACGGTAAAAATTTTCATTGAGAAGGCCCGCTCTGGCGTCACCTATGCCGACACTGCCGGCAATCCGGCGGCAGCTGCAGCCCAGGAGCTGGCAGAAGCGGGGATCTTTACCGGCTGCAAAATCGGAGACCAGTACTTTTTCGAGCCGGACCGCCCCGTCTCCCGGGGAGAGTTCCTGGCCATGGTCATGGAGGCCTCTGGCCGGGAGGTCACTGCCGTCACCATGACCGGCTTCTGTGACGACGAAGCCATTCCCACCTGGGCCAAGGCATACGCCGCGGCCGGCGTAACCGATGGTGTGATGCAGGGCACCGCTACGGCGGAGGGCTTGGCCTTCCGCAGCGGCGACGCCATCACCTTCAACGAAGCCGCCACAGTCCTGGACCGGGTTCTGGACCTTGGCAATGTGGAGCTGGACGTCTGGTACGCAGACCGGGAGGAGGTTCCCTCCTGGGCGGCCCAGGCCGTCGGGAACATGGAGGCCGTCAGCGTGCTGGCGGCGGGTAGCTTCGGCAGTCTGACCATGGAGGAGCCAGTGACCCGAGGCGACGCAGCCCAAATGCTTACCGCCGCAAAAACTCTTCTGGAAGGCCAGGAAGAGAAGTCGGGCCCGTTCGGCTGGCTGAAATGAACACAGCGATCCCTCCGGAGAGAACCGGCTCTCCGGAGGGCGCTTTTATGTCAAAAGAAAATCTTCCAAAAAAGTTGTATCTCCGTCTCAGTGCTGATATAATTTTCTTATCCTCACACCCCTCAAAGCGCTGCATAAAGGAGTCATCAATGCAAACTTTGGAATTTTCGATTTTGAACTGGATTCAGGCCAGTCTGCGCTGCGAACTTCTGGACACCGTACTATCCCTGGTCAGCGAACTCAGCAACCATGGAGAAATCTGGATTCTGCTGGCGCTGGTCCTGTTCGCCATCCGCAAAACACGCCGACAGGGCGCCGCCGTCATCTGCGGCCTCGTGCTGGATCTGATCGCCTGCAATCTATTGTTAAAGCCCCTGTTTGGCCGTATCAGGCCTTTTGCTGTCAATCCGGCCGTCACTCTGCTCATTAGGCCGCCCTTGGACGCGTCCTTCCCCTCAGGGCACACCGCGGCATCCTTTGCCGCCGTCTTCGCTCTGAAAGCGTCTGGAAATCCGCTGTGGAAACCGGCACTGGGGCTGGCTGTGTTGATTGCCTTCTCCCGGCTGTATTTATACGTCCATTGGCCCAGCGACGTGCTGGGTGGAGCCCTGCTGGGAACCGCCGTCGGCTGGATGGGAGCAAAGCTGGCGGCGGTTATCGGTACACGATTGCACTGGCTGTAAACGGCCCCAAAAAATATCTGAAAAAATGCAAAAAAACGCTTGCATTTTGGAAATGTTTGTGATAGTATAAATAAGCTGTCTGAGAGGACAGGATGTGCGCCCTTAGCTCAGCTGGATAGAGCGTCTGGCTACGGACCAGAAGGCCGGGGGTTCGAATCCCTCAGGGCGTACCAAAACCACGG
>NZ_CAJULS010000141.1 GCF_910587525.1 uncultured Oscillibacter sp.
TCTCGTCAAAAATCTGGGACATGCCCACTTTTTTGCCGATGATCGCTTTCATGTATGTTCCTCCTTGTAAAGGTTATTGGTCGGCTTAGATACGGGGGCCGAAACCCAAACCGCATTGCTCTGCCGACATGACCCGCCCGCCTCGCAAGTCGGCGGGCATGGACAGCAACAATTTAATTAAGGTGTGCGGATGAGACCGGCCTTACAGTTTGATCTCAATGTCCACACCGGCGGGCAGCTCCAGGGCCATCAGGGCCTCCACAGTTTTGGGGGTGGAGCGGGTGATGTCGATGAGGCGCTTGTGGGTGCGGCGCTCAAACTGCTCCCGGCTGTCCTTGTGCTTGTGGACGGAGCGAAGAATGGTAATGATCTCCTTCTTGGTGGGCAGCGGAATGGGGCCGGAGACCTCGGCGCCGGTGCGCTTGGCGGTCTCGACGATCTTCTCGGCGCTCTGGTCGATCACCTGGTGGTCATAGGCCTTCAGCCGGATGCGGATCATTTCTTTCTGTGCCATGGTTTTGATTCCTCCTGATTTCGTACGTCGTTTTTTCTTGAGTCTCGACGACCTACGGCGAGAAAATTTTCTATACGCTTAACCGTGCGTATCATTCCAGCTCATGAAAAATACCGGCGCAGGGCAATTCCGGCCGGTACACTGATCATGGCGCGGCGATCTACGCAGCGTACAGATCCCTCTCAGCCGCCCGATTATCGGACATACTCCCCGAAAGTTACCTCCTGGCGGAGCAATCTCCCGGTTCATCGCAATTCTGCGCGGCAAGATACGGCCTTCCCGCGCGGACCTACCTATAATAAAAGAAAATCCTCCCATTGTCAAGAGGATTTTCTCTGTTTTTCATGAAAATTGAAAAAATTTTTTGGCAGTTCGGGAAAGATACATTCAGCCGAAATCGTGGCGGCTTCCCGCCCCGGGGCCCAACTCCTCATAGAGGGAAACGATTTGGTCAATACAGCCAAAGCACATCTCGTCGGTAAACGTATCGTCGTCCAGAATCTCTCTGATCTTGCGCAGGGCCTCACAGCACTCCGTCTCCACCATATGCTCGATGATCTCATCTGAACCGGTTCCGCCAATCACGATGCCCACCCCGGCGTCGATCAATACCTTTGCTAAGATACTCGCACAAAACTCTCTATCTTTCATAATATCCTCCCAAGCGGTATACATTCCCTCTTCTTCTAAAGTGCCATCCAGCATCCATTGCTCTCCAAAATCTTTTGTATTCATTGCGGCAGCTCCTTTATTGTCTAACACGACGTATTTTATCAGACTTTCCATGATAAAGTCAAGAAAAATACGTTATTTTAACGTAAAGGGTATTCTATGAACAAAGTGATCTTCTATGATAATAAAAATGTGATTTACAAAAAATTGCGTTATTACCGCAAAAAACGCAAGCTTACTCAAAATCAGCTTGCCGCCAAACTACAAACCATGAATGTCAACATCGATCAACAAATGATCAGCAAAATTGAACGGAATCGCCGCATTGTTACTGACTATGAGCTCGCCTGTCTCTGTCGGGCGTTGCATATCTCACTTGCGGACATGCTTTCGGACTTTTATGAAAAATATCCCGAGTGATCCCGCCTGGGTTTCCGCCTGGGCGGGATCTTGCTTTCGCCCTGACGGGCGGGGTGGAGTTCAGCCATGCTGATGGCTGGTGCATTCCCAGCACGGGCAAAGCCCGTGCGTCGTCCCCGCCCGCAGGCGGGTCTCCCGAAGGAAGACAAACTCCCCCTCGCTGAGAGTAAAAAAAGCGGAGAGGCTCTCGCCTCTCCACCCATATTCCCCGCTTAGTAAGCGACTCCCCAGTAAATATCAGTGGTACATTTTTTACCACAGACCGGGCAAACACCCTCAGTGCCGCTCTGTGCCAGCGGCATGCACCGTGAGGTAACGCCGGCTTGCTCTTTCATGGCCATCTCGCAGGCCAAATCCCCACACCACTTGGACCGGAGGAATCCCCCCTTGCCCTCGGCAATGGCCTTGGCCTCCTCCGGAGAGCTGATGTCAAAGGTGTTGTCCCGAAGATTTTTCGCCGCCTGGGCGTACATATTGTCATGGACGGCACCCAGCAGCTTTTTCACCGTCTCCTCCAGTGCCCCCAGGGGGACGAATACCTTCTCCCCGGTGTCCCGGCGGGCAATAACGCACTGCTCCTTCTCCATGTCCTTGGGGCCGATCTCCACCCGCAGAGGCACGCCCTTCATCTCGTACTCGGCAAACTTCCAGCCGGGGCTGTTGTCGCTGTCGTCCATCTTCGCCCGCAGGCCCGCCGCCGTCAGACGGTCTCGCAGAGCCGCCGCCGCGTCCAGCACGCCGGGCTTATGCTGGGCCACAGGGATCACCACCGCCTGAACGGGGGCCACATGGGGGGGAAGAACCAAGCCGTTGTCGTCTCCGTGGGTCATGATAATGCCGCCGATCATCCGGGTGGATACGCCCCAGCTGGTCTGATGGGGATGATGGAGCTGGTTGTCCTTTCCGGTGAAAGTAATGTCAAAGGCCTTGGCGAAGCCATCGCCGAAATAGTGGCTGGTGCCGCCCTGGAGGGCCTTGCGGTCATGCATCATGCATTCCACGGTGTAGGTCTCCTCGGCGCCCTTGAACTTCTCCTTGTCCGTCTTGCGGCCCCGAATCACCGGCATGGCCAGGTAGTTCTCCATGAAATCGGCGTAGATATTCAGCATCCGCATGGTCTCTTCCCGGGCCTCTTCCGCCGTGGCGTGCATGGTGTGGCCCTCCTGCCACAAAAACTCCCGGTGACGCAGAAACGGGCGGCTGGTCTTCTCCCAGCGCAGTACGCTGCACCACTGATTATACAGCTTGGGCAGGTCCCGCCAGGAGTGAATGATGCTGGCGTAGTGCTCGCAGAACAGCGTCTCAGAGGTAGGGCGAATAGCCAGGCGGTCCTCCAGCTTTTCACTTCCGCCCACGGTAACCCAGGCGCACTCCGGGGCAAAGCCCTCCACATGGTCCTTCTCCTTCTGGAGCAGGGACTCAGGGAGCAGTACCGGGAGGTACACGTTCTCGTGGCCCGTGGCCTTAAAACGCCGGTCCAGCTCCGCCTGGATATTCTCCCAGATGGCGTAGCCATAGGGGCGGTAGATAAACATGCCCTTGACAGAGGTATAGTCGATGAGCTCGGCCTTCCTGCAGACGTCGGTGTACCACTGGGCGAAGTCCACATCCCGGGCGGTGATGGCGTCCACTTGTCTCTTATCCTGTGCCATAGTATCCATTCCTTTGCTCTATTATATTATAATGTATCGCGCTGGGCGGTTCTCACTGAATTCCTATTGTATCCATTCCGACCCGGATTGTCAACTCTCCATGTATATCCCTTTTGTTTTTCATGCGTTCGCCCTGTCAAAGCTCCCTGCGGCAGACGGGCATATGAGGCTTCTGCTGAAAAGACGGCGCTGAAATGGGGAAAAGACCGCCAAAAATCCGCTCCGTTTTTCTCCCTCCCGTGGAAAATGGGGAATGTGCTAAAATTTTTGTTGTATTGCCGCCAGAAATGTTGTATAATTCACACATTAGGCTATCCCGGCCATTCGCCGGATGGAACTTGCTGCGGCTCCGCGCCGCCGCGCGGGGCCGGGAGAACAGCAACAAACATAAGGAGTGGAAACGTCTATGAGCTATTCTGTACAGAACATCCGCAACGTCTGCCTGCTGGGCCACAGCGGCAGCGGCAAAACCGCCTTGGCCGAGAGCCTGCTCTACATGACCGGCGCCATCGACCGCATGGGCCGCGCCGCCGACGGCAACACCGTCTGCGACTACGACCCCGAGGAGACCAAGCGCCAGATCTCCCTGTCCACCTCGGTGGCGCCGCTGGAGTACAAGGGCTGCCGTATCAACGTGCTGGACACCCCCGGCGCCTTCGATTTCGCCGGCGAGGTCATGGAGGCCCTGCGGGCCGCCGACGCCGCTATCATCGTCTGCTCCGCCAAGGACGGGATCTCCGTGGGCCTGGAGAAGGCGTGGAAATACTGCGAGGAGCGGAACATGCCCCGTTTCATCTATATCTCCAAGACCGATGAGGACAACAGCGACTACAACGCCACCTTCGAATCCCTCCGGGACCGCTTCGGCAAGAAGATTGCCCCCATCGTGGTGCCCATCTGGGACGATGGCAAGAAGGTCACCGGCATCATCGACGTTTTGAACAAGCGGGCCTATGAGATGCAGAACCTCAAGCGGGCGGAGACCGAGCTCCCCGCCGACAAGGAGGAGGTCGTCACTGAGTTCAACGACGCCCTGAAGGAATCCGTGGCCGAGACCAGCGAGGAGTTCATGGAGAAGTTCTTCGGCGGCGAGGATTTCACCTACGCCGAGATGATCCAGGGCCTGCGCCAGGGCGTGCGGGACCTGAGCCTGTTCCCCGTGCTGTGCGGCTCCGCCGTCAGCTGCCTGGGCAGTCTCATGCTCATGGACAACATCGTGGACCTGCTGCCCAACCCTGCCGAAGGCAACTACCACAAGGCCACCAAACCGGACGGCGAGAGCGAGGAGTTCGTGGTCTCTCCCGGCGGCGTGCCCACCGCCTTTGTATTCAAGACCGTCTCCGACCAGTACGGGAAGTATTCCTTCGTGAAGGTCCTCTCCGGCTCCATCGCCCCGGACCTGCCCATGGTCAACGCCCGCACCGGTGAGAAGGTGAAGCTGGGCCGCCTGTACACCATGCGGGGCAAGAAGACCAGCGAGGTCAAGGAGCTGACCTGCGGCGATATCGGCGCCATCGCCAAGATGGACATCAAGACCGGCGACACGCTGTGCGACGAGCGCAAGGTGGTCAGCCTCAAGCCCATCCCCTTCGCCGAGCCCTGCTACTCCGTGGCCATCGTGCCCAAAACCCGGGGCCAGGAGGACAAGATCGCCCAGGGCCTGGGCCGCCTGAACGAGGAGGACCCCTCCTTCTCCGTGGTCAATAACGCCGAAACCCACCAGATGGTCCTCTCCGGCGCCGGCGACATGCAGGTGGACGTGCTGGTGAGCAAGCTGAAGACCCGCTTCAACGTGGAGGCGGAGCTGCAGCCCACCCGCGTCCCCTACCGGGAGAAGATCCGCAAAACCGTCCAGAAGCAGGGCCGCCACAAGAAGCAGACCGGTGGCAGCGGCCAGTTCGGTGACGTGTGGATCCGCTTTGAGCCCAACCCCGAGACGGAGGATATGGAGTTTGCCGAGGAGGTCTTCGGCGGCTCTGTGCCCAAGAACTACTTCCCCGCCGTTGAGAAAGGCCTCCGGGAGGCCTGCCTCCACGGCCCCCTGGCGGGCTACCCGGTGGTAAACTTGAAAGCCGTACTGTACGACGGCTCCTACCACCCGGTGGACTCCTCCGAAATCGCCTTCAAGACTGCCGCCCAGCTGGCCTACAAGGCCGCCCTGCCGGAGGCCAACCCCGTCCTGCTGGAACCCGTGGGCGAGCTGAAAGTCACGGTGCCCGACAGCTACATGGGCGATGTCATCGGCGATCTGAACAAGCGCCGGGGCCGGGTCATGGGCATGGACCCTACCGGCGGCGGCGACCAGGTGATCTCCGCCGAGGTTCCCATGGGCGAGATGGGTACGTATGCCATCGACCTCCGGGCCATGACCCAGAGCCGGGGCAGCTTCACCTTCCACTTCGTGCGCTATGAGGACTGCCCGCCGGCGGCCCAGGAGAAGGCCATCGC
>NZ_CAJULS010000142.1 GCF_910587525.1 uncultured Oscillibacter sp.
CCGTCTCCGGGATGTAATTACTCAGATCACAGTAATGTCACGCACCGTTTAGCTTATCCAGCTTTGCTACACCATTGAGCCAAACGATAAAAGCAATTTTTCAAAAGATCGATTTTGACCGCTTACTCCAGAACAAAGAGACAGGCAGTGCCTGTCTCTTTGTTCTGGTGCGCGAGGCTCTGTCCCGGCAGGATGATTGACATCGTGCCGGAAAAAACACAAAGGTTTTGCCCGTACACGCCCTTTTCCTTGCGGGCCCCTTCCATGCGTACTTCTCTTGCCCGGATTCGCTTCGCTCCCCGGGGACAGGCCCGCCGATCAGGGACTTTCTTTTTGGGATGCCGGCGGGTATGGGATGCAGTAGGGCTCTGTGCCGCGCTCCGCAAGTTTTTGGTCCAGCCAGGAGCGCAGGGCCGCCACCCCCTCCTCTGTCCAGTCGAAGGTCTCTGTCTCGATATTCTCTGCCAGTTCGAAGCTGGTATTCTCATACACCCAGGCCTGAATCCTGCCGCTGCCGGTCCAGCCCTCCCGCTTGAAGCGGTAGCGGAATGTCCCAAGGCTCCCGGGGTACACCTCCGCCTTGGTGAAAAAGCCGCTGTCCAAAAACGCGAAACTGCTCTCCATACCGTTCATCTCCTCAAATGCCCTACTTCTTCCCCTTACCCTAATTTTATAGCAGGTTTCACCATTCTTGTCAAACCGGTTGCGAAACGGAAAAAAAAGGGGTATACTGGCAGGGTACACAAAGAAGGAGGCCTGTCCATGAAGATCCTGGTTCTTTCCGACTCTCACGGCAACATCGACAATATGATCCGGGCGGTGGAGCGGGAATCTCCCCGTGCGATCTTCCACTTGGGAGACTGCTGGCGGGACGGCCAGCGGCTCCATGAGCGCTTTCCGGAGGTTCCTTTTGAACAGGTGCCCGGCAATTGCGATTTCCGCTCCCAGGAGGCCGCGGAGCGGTTGATATGCCTGGAGGACAAACGCATTCTGCTGTGCCACGGCCACACCTACGGCGTAAAGCAGTCCCTCATCGCCGCCGGGTACGCAGCGGAGGAGCAGAATCTGGATGTGCTCCTCTTCGGCCACACCCACCGTCCCCTGGTGGACATGCGGGGCAAAACCCTCTTTCTGAATCCTGGCAGCATCGGGGATTACGCCCACCCCTTTTACGGGGTGCTCACCCTCTCCGGCGTCAGGGCCGACGCCCGGACTGTCCCGCTGGAGTGACGCCTCCGCCCGCGCAGGGCGCCTCTATCAAAAGGCAGGACAGACCGTGGCGGTCTGCCCTGCCTTTTGATGCTTGCGCGGCCCGCTATGACACTTTCAAATAAAATACCTGCGGCGACGGGCGGCAAACCGGAATATACGTTTCCCGTTGGTTCCATCTATGCTTTATAAAAACCACAGGATGATCATGCCAATATAACTTGTCCTAATATTTTTACCAGAGGCATAAAACGGAATTGAATATATAAAAGCTCTCAGCGCAGATACTATGCCGTCTGAAAACCCACGCCATAATATATGTGGCAATCCCCATAATAAAAATAGCGCGAATGCCCCCCAGGGAACAGAACTTCTCTTTGTTAAAAGCTCCCCCGCCGCCTGTGAATGTACAAGAAGCTGCATCATCAGCAGCACCTCCAGGGGAAAATAAATGATATTTCTAATGGTATATAGCGGATAGCCTGTAAACAATTCCCTGATAAACAACGGTTTTAAGCCCGCATACAAATAATTGCCCGCCGCCATCGCTATACCGCCCGCGGTCACAAAGAAAAGGATCAGCCCATCTCTGCCTGAAAGCGGGAAACTGTTGTAAAGCAGATGGTCGCTGTTTTCTCTTTTCATTTTTACAGATATAAAGACCGCCCCAATTCCCCAAACAACAGGGGTGGTCCCCAGAGCTGCTGTCTGGTTTGGAATGATTGCGGCAAGGGCGTCAAATTGAATCACGGCGCATATTGCGAACACCGCAGCAAATGGCCACATATTTATTGGATGATGAGCCGTCTTTGTTTCCGTGTTTTGCGTCATCCGTTCCTCGCTTTACAATTCTGTCTTGTTGGTCAGTCATAAAACAGCTCCCAATGAAAACAAGCTGCTTTCATCGGGGTGCTGTTTTATATTATGGCAGGTTCTCAAGCGAACCGGTTTTCCGTCATGTTATGGGACGCGGGGGATGTACGGGATGTACCGGCCTGCCCGGCGCTCTCCTCCAGCGATTCCAAATACTCCTCGAGGCACTGGCCGCTGTCCCGAATGGCCAGGGCGGCCTCCTTACCCACATAGCGGTAGTGCCAGGGCTCGTAACTAATGCCGGTGATGTCGCACTTGTCCGAGGGGTAGCGCAGGATGAAGCCATACTCCCAGCAGTGCTCCATCAGCCACTTCTGCTCCGGCGTATCCTCCTGCTTTTTGTTCAGCACCTGATAACTTGCAGAGACTATGTCCAGCGCCAGACCTGTCTGGTGCTCGCTGGTGCCGGGCACCGCCACCCAGCGGCCCGCCTCCTCCACCGCGCTCTCCCAGCTGTACCCGGCGGCCCGCAGGCGGGAGATTTTGTTGTTGTACAGCCGGGTCTGGGTCGCCTGGGTGCGGTAGGCCGAGCAGATCACCGGATTCAGCCCCGCCTTTCTGCAGGCGGAGAACATCTCGTTGAGGTCTGCCCGAATCCGCTTGTCCACCTTCAGTCCGCAGGAGGCCAGCGTCACCAGCTCAACGGAGAAATCCTCCGGCAGGGGGTTCCAGGGGTTTACCAGCAGCTGCTTCCAGTCCTCGTCCACAACCGCGGATTCCGGCAGCTCCTCCGCCCCCGCCGGGGCGGGCTCTGCCAGCCCAGCCGCCCCCGCCATCGGAACCATCATCGCCAGCGCCAGCAGCAGCGCGGCGGCATATCGCATAATTTTCATATGTCTTGTCCTTTCCGGCCCATCAGGCCGCAATCCCTTGTGGTTTTATTTCATCATACACCTTCTTTTTTTATAAAGAAAGGGGTAATTTGTAAATAGGATAAAAATTTTTTCTCCGCTCCGCTCTTTTCGGCACTGTCATTTCCACAGAAAAAGGGAGAACGTCTTTGGCTAAATCAGAAAATTTCCGTGACCGGCATGAAAAGTCATTGATTTTTCAGCCGGTTGATGCTAGATTCATATAATAAACGTTGTAACAGGCGTTTTTCGTTTTCCCACTTCTGTGTACGGACACAGAAACGGCATCCACAGGTTTTATCCAACCGAGATCATTTTTAAGGAGGATATTTCTATGTTTGATCCCAAACACGTCTCCCTGGGCATTGCGCCCATCGGCTGGTGCAACGACGATATGCCGGAGCTGGGCGGAGAGAACACCTTCCAGCAGATCGTCAGCGAGATGGCCCTGGCGGGCTTCACTGGCTGCGAGATCGGCAACAAGTACCCCACCGACCCCGCGGAGCTGAAAAAAGCCCTGGACCTGCGGGGCATGCGCATCGCCAGCCGCTGGTACTCCTCCTTCATCCTGACCCGCCCCTTTGAGGAGGAAGAGAAGGACTTCACGGCCAATCTGGATTTCCTGGCCGCCGTGGGCGCCAACCGCATCAACGTCAGCGAGCAGAGCTACTCGATCCAGGGACAGATGGACACCCCTGTCCTCACAGGCGGACACAAGCACGTGATGACGGACGCCGAATGGGACCGCTTCTGCAAGGGGCTCAACAAGCTGGGCAAAATTGCGGCGGACCGGGGCTTCAAGCTCTGCTTCCACCACCATATGGGCACCGTGGTCCAGACCAGCGAGGAGACGGACCGCATGATGGCGGGGACTGATCCCAAGTATGTCTTCCTGTGCTATGACACCGGCCACTTCACCTTCGCCGGAGAGGACCCCCTCGCCATGCTGAAGAAGTACGTGGACCGGGTGGGCCACGTCCATCTGAAGGACATGCGCCTGCCCGTGGTGGAAGAGGCCAGGCGCAACAACTGGAGCTTCCTCCAGGCTGTGCGGAACGGCGCGTTCACCGTTCCCGGAGACGGCGATGTGGACTTTGACCCCGTGTTCAAGACGCTCTCCGACGCCGGCTATCAAGGCTGGCTGCTGGTGGAGGCCGAGCAGGACCCCGCCCAGGCCAATCCCCTGGAGTACGCCATGAAGGGCCGCGCCTACATCAAGGAGCACACGGGGCTTTAAGGCGTCCCCTATCCCCGCGCTGTCTTTGCCTTATCTTAAAAAAATCAGGAGATGGTTTCAATGACCTATTTCAGCAAGAATGACCAGCTCAAGCAGGGCTACAACACCTACATCGACATGGCCGCAGACGACATGGGCACCCAGATGGACATCGGCCTGCTGGTAATGGAGCCCGGCGACATCTTCACCTTTGAAGAGGCGGAAAAGGAGATTGCCGTGCTGCTCTTCGCCGGTAAGGTGACCTATGCCTGGGACGGAAAGACCTGCGAGGCCGACCGGCCCGACTGCTTCCATCACGAGGCCTACTGCCTGCTGGCAGGCCGGGGCACCAAGATCACCCTCACCGCCCAGGCCCACAGTGAGCTGTACATCCAGAAGACCCTGAACGAAACGCCCTTCGAGGCCGTCATGTACACCCCCGACACCGTCCAGACCCAGCACGCCGGGTGCAGCGGCGAGCTGCTGGGCTGCATGGAGCGGGAGATCAAGACCTTCTTCGACCACGACAACGCCCCCTTCTCCAACATGGTTCTGGGCGAGGTTCTGAACCACCCCGGCAAGTGGTCCTCCTATCCCCCCCACCACCATCCCCAGCCGGAGGTCTATTTCTACCGCTTCGACTATCCCCAGGGCTTTGGCGCCGGCTTTGGCAACGGCGAGGTCTACAAGACCGGCCAGAACGGCTGCGCCGTCATCACCAGCGGCTTCCACTCCCAGACCGCCGCGCCCGGCTACGCCATGTGCTACGCCTGGGGCATCCGCCACCTGGACGGCGACCCTTGGCTGAAAACCCGCATCGATGATGAGGAGCACCAGTGGCTTTGGAAGAGCGACGCCAACGACCACATCTACCAGGGTTAATTTCAGACAGGAGTGAGGAGACAGGCGTTTTGCCCCCATGGACAAACGCTCCATTTCCGGAACAATCTTCTGTCTTTTAACTCCGGTCTCATATTTTTCAGGAGGTATATTATGGAGACAATTCGTCTAACCATGGCCCAGGCGCTGGTGCGGTTTCTGGAGAACCAGTACATCGACGTGGACGGAGACGTGAGCCGCTTCGTCCGGGGCGTGTTCATCATTCCCGGCCACGGCAACGTGGTGGGCTTGGGCCAGGCGCTGACTCAGGAGGCCCATGCGCTTGAAGTCTACCAGGGCAAGAACGAGCAGGGCATGGCCCAGGCCGCCGTGGCCTTCGCCAAGCAGATGAAGCGCAAGCAGATCTTCGCAGTCACGTCCTCTGTGGGTCCTGGCGCGGCCAACATGGTCACCGCCTGCGGCACCGCCACTGCCAACAACATCCCCGTGCTGGTGCTGCCCGGCGACGTGTATGCCTGCCGCCAGCCGGATCCCGTGCTCCAGCAGGTGGAGCAGACCCACAACCTCTCCATCTCCACCAACGATGCCTTTAAGGCCGTCTGCCGCTACTGGGACCGCATCGTCCGGCCCGAGCAGCTGATGAGCGCCGCCATCTCCGCCTTCCG
>NZ_CAJULS010000143.1 GCF_910587525.1 uncultured Oscillibacter sp.
CCTTCGTTTACATTGCCGCTATCGCTATTTTGTTGATTCAGCTCAATTTTCCCTGTTTTTCAAACAGGGCCTAGTTTCAAGCTGTGTTTAGTAAAACCGCCAGTATCCGGCTCCATCAACGCGAAAGGCAAAAAAGCGAAAAAAGCCGCCCCGGCCGGGGCGGTGAACATCAGGTCATCTCTTTCAGCGCTCTGCGGGAGAGGGGGATGGCGCAGAAAAAAGCCAGGCAGTCGGCCACAGACTGGGTCATCTGGACACCCACCAGACCAAAACAGTGTGAGAGGAGATAAATCAGGGGAATGAAGAAAATCCCTTGCCGGGCCATGGCCATAAAGGTGGCGGAGCCGGTTTTGCCGATAGTCTGAAGCATCATATTGCTCATAACGGTCCAGCCAGTGGTGAAGAAAGTGACGCACTGGAACCGCAGGGCGGCAGCGCCGCAGGCAATGACCTCCGGGTCGTCCCGGAACAGGGCGATGAGCTGTGGAGCAAAGATAAAGCCCAGGGTGCTGACCGCCAGCAAGAACACAGTGGAGGATCTGACGCAGAACCAGAAGCCGTCCTTCACCCTCTGGTAGAGCCTGGCGCCGTAATTGAAGCCGCACATGGGCTGGAAACCCTGACCAAAGCCGATCATGGCAGAGCCGCCGAACATGGTGATGCGCTGGACCACGCCCATGGCGGCGATGGCGGCGTCCCCATAGGGCCGGATGGCCCGGTTGAGGCAGATAGTGGCCACGCTGGCCAGGCCCTGCCGGGCCAGGGAGGGCAGGCCCCCCTTGACAATCATCTCATAATAGGACCACTTCCGCTGGACCCGGGAGATGTGGATGTGCAGGTTGCCGCCCCGGGAGCAGCCGATCAGCAGCAGGCAGAAGCTGACGAACTGGCTGATGATGGTGGCCCAGGCCGCCCCGGATACCCCCAGGCCGAAGGTGAAGATCAGCAGGGGGTCCAGGGCGATGTTCAGCACAGCGCCGCTGGCGATGCCCACCATGGCGTAGGCTGCGCTGCCCTGGTAGCGCAGCTGGTTGTTCAGCACCAGGGAGGAGGTCATCCAGGGCGCACCGAAGAGGATGACCTGAAGATAGGCCTTGGTGTAGGGCAGGATGGTGGGCGTGGAGCCCAGCAGAGTGGCCAGGGGCTCCAGAAAAATCTGGCCCAGAACGCAGATCAGAGCGCCCGCCGCGATGGCGGAGAAGAAGCCGGTGGCCGCCATGTTGGAGGCCTCCTCAAAGTTCTGCCGTCCCAGCTCCCGGGAGATGAAGTTGCCGCTGCCGTGGCCGAAGAAGAAGCCTACGGCCTGGATGATGGCCATGAGGGAGAACACCACGCCCACGGCGCCGGTGGCGCTGTTGCTCTTCAGCATCCCCACAAAAAAAGTGTCCGCCATATTATAAAAGGCGGTGACCAGCATACTGATGATGCAGGGCAGGGCCAGGCTGCAGATCAGCGTGCTGACGGGGGTCTCTGTCATCTGATGAAATTTCTGTTCCTGTTTTTCGTCCATGGGAGCCTCTTTCTGTACAGGAGGCCGCCCTGAGGCGGGCCTCGGCCTTTTTTAAAAAAATTATAACACAGCTGTCAGAGAGGTGCAAAGGATTTTTCAGAAAATACAGGTGGCAGAGACGGTCCCGGCGGCATAGGATGGGATGTATCCGGGAGTGGCCGGATACAATCTCCAGGAAATGAGGGAGCTTCTTTGCGTATCAACGAAGCCTGCGAGCATATGCCGATCCAGCCCTATCCGCCGGAGGAGCCCAGCGTCCCCAGCGGCTGTAATAAAGTGGCCAGCCAGTGCGTGGATATTGCCGCGTCTTTAACGCTCAACCCCACCGCCGTCATGGGAACGCCCACGGTGACCTGCCAGGGCAGTCCCTGCGTTACCTGCTCCACTGACTGCGGCAGTACCAGCTGCACTCTGACTTTTAAACAGCAGGTCTGCGTATCCGTACCTATCCGCTATGGCGTGACCATGGCCAGCGGCGAACCCAGCATTGAGTGCACCGAGGAGAACGGCTGCTGTCACTGCGGCTGCTGAACAGGCATATGCGCCCCCGCCGGAATTTTCTGGCGGGGGCATTTTGCGGTTGGGGCCGCCGCTCCCATTTTGCGACCGCTTTTTCCGGAGGACCTGCCCTATAATAGCTCCATCGGACAAAGGGGGCGGGGCTGTGACGGTGGTTTATATAGACAGCGTATTCATCCTGAACACAGTGATGGACTATCTGCTGCTGCTGGCGACGGGACGGCTGGCGGGGGTCCCGCTCCGGCGGAGGCGGTACATATTGGCGGCCCTGGCCGGGGGGGCTTACGCTGTGGCGGTATTCCTGCCGGGGTGGGGGTTTCTGGCGTCGCCGCCGGTGAAGCTGGCGGCGGGGATACTGCTGGCCCTGGCGGCCTTCGGCGGTGAGGAGCGTTTTTTCCGGCTGACGCTGCTGCTCTTTATGGCCTCCAGCGCCCTGGCCGGGTGCGTGCTTGCCTTGGGACTGCTGGCGGGGAGCCGGGTGCCGGTGGTGAACGGCGTTTTTTACACGGATGTGGACGCCAAGGTGCTGCTGATTGCCGCGGCGGCAGCCTATGCGGTGATGGCGGTGGTGTTCCGGACTTCGGCCCGGCATGGGATCGGCGGACGGCTGCTGCTGGTGCGGGTTGGCCTAAACGGCCGGACCGTGGCCCTGACGGCCCTGTGGGATACGGGAAACGCCCTGCGGGAGCCCGGGAGCGGGGAGGCGGTGCTGGTGGCGGCCCCCGGCGCTCTGGACGGCCTTCTGCCGCCGGAGGCGCGGCGTCTGGTGGCGGCGGAGCGCCTGCGGTCCCCGGCGGACGTACTGGAGCCTCTGCGGTGTGCCTCGCCGGAGCTGCGGCCCCGTCTGCTGCCCTACCGCGCGGTGGGGGCGGGAGGGCTGCTGCTGGCGGTGCGGCTGGACTGGGCGGAGATCGGCGGCCGGCGGTACGCCGGACTGACGGCGGCGCTGTCACCCACGGCCCTGGGAGACGGATACACGGCCCTGTGGGGCGGCGAAGTCAAAAAAGGAGGAGACCATGGAAGTGTTGCGAAAAAGTCTTTCGGGGCTACTGGGGCTGCTGCGGCGGTGGGGGCTGCTGCCGGAGCCGGAGATTCACTATATCGGCGGAAGCGACACCCTGCCGCCACCCCTGAGCCGGGAGCGGGAGGCGGAGCTGGTGGGGCGTCTGGAGGATGAGGAGTCCCGGAAGGAGCTCATCGAGCACAACCTGCGGCTGGTGGTGTACATTGCCCGCCGGTTTGAGAACACAGGCATCAACATCGAGGATCTGATTTCCATCGGCACCATCGGCCTCATTAAGGCGGTGGGGACCTACCGGGCTGATAAGAACATCAAGCTGGCCACCTATGCCTCCCGGTGCATCGAAAATGAGATTTTGATGTACCTGCGGAAAAACGCCAACCGCAAGGGGGAGGTCTCCTTTGACGAGCCGCTGAATACGGACTGGGACGGCAATGAGCTGCTGCTCTCCGATGTGCTGGGCACGGAGGAGGATACAGTGATGCGCCCCATTGAGGAGGATGTGGAACGGAACCTGCTGGCGGCGGCCATCAACGCCCTGTCCCCCCGGGAAAAGCAGATCATCACCATGCGCTTCGGCCTGGGCGGCGGCCGGGAGCAGACCCAGAAGGAGGTGGCGGACCAGCTGGGCATCTCCCAGAGCTACATCTCGCGCCTGGAAAAGCGGATTATCTCCCGGCTGAAAAAGGAGATTCTGCGCATGAGCTGAACCGGGCGCAAGCCCCTTGCAATTTCCGGCGGGATTTTGTATAATATAACCCTATGCATAAAATCCTGCTGCAAGCAAGGGAGGAATATATATGGCAGAGGACGTGAAAACCACCCGGGAGGAAGCGGCGGAGGGCCGTAACTTCATCCACGTTTTTATCGAGGAGGACATCGCCCCCGGTGGACAGTACGAGGGGATGACCGTCCACACCCGCTTTCCGCCGGAGCCCAACGGCTACCTGCATATCGGCCACTGCAAGGCGCTGACCATCGACTTCGGCACTGCGGAGAAGTACGGGGGACTGTGCAACCTGCGGATGGACGACACGAACCCCACCAAGGAGGACGAGGAGTTTGTGGAGGCCATCAAGGAGGACATCCACTGGCTGGGCTTTGACTGGGGGGACCGGTTTTTCTACGGTTCGGACTACTTTGAGGAGGATTACCGCCAGGCGGTGGGTCTCATTAAAAAGGGCCTTGCCTACGTGTGCCAGCTGAGCCCGGAGGAGTTCAAGGAGTACCGGGGCAGCGTGGGCGTGCCCGCCCGGAGCCCATACCGGGACCGTCCCATTGAGGAGAGCCTGGACCTCTTTGAGCGGATGAAAAACGGCGAGTTCCCCGACGGGGCCATGACATTGCGGGCCAGGATCGACCTTGCCTCCGGCAACTTCAATATGCGGGATCCGGTGATCTACCGCATCAACCACCTGCCCCACCACCGCTACGGGGACAAGTGGTGCATCTACCCCATGTATGACTTCGCCCACCCCATCCAGGACGCACTGGAGGGCATCACCCACAGCCTGTGTTCGCTGGAGTTTGAGAACCACCGGCCCCTCTACAACTGGGTGGTGGACAACTGCGACCTTCCCGCCAAGCCCCGGCAGATCGAGTTTGCCCGCCTTGGCATCGACCACACGGTGATGAGCAAGCGCAAGCTCCGCCGTCTTGTGGAGGAGAGAAGAGTTTCCGGCTGGGACGATCCCCGGATGCCCACCCTCTGCGGCCTGCGCCGCCGGGGCTACACCCCCCGGTCTATCCGGAACTTCTGTGAGCGCATCGGCGTGGCCAAGTCCGCCAACATCGTGGAGTACGGCTTTCTGGAGCACTGCCTCCGGGAGGACCTGAACGAGACGGCGGAGCGGGTCATGGCCGTCCTGCGGCCCATTAAGCTGACCATTACCAACTACCCGGAGGGAAAGACGGAGACGGTGACGGTGGAGAATAACCCCGTGGACCCCGCCGCCGGCACCCGGGAGGTGGCCTTCTCCAGAACGCTCTGGATCGAGGCCGACGACTTCCTGGAGACCCCGGTGCCCAAGTACAAGCGCCTCTACCCCGGCGGTCCAGAGTGCCGTTTGAAGGGCGCATACCTCATCACCTGCACCAGCTGCGTGAAAGACGAGAGCGGGAACGTGGTGGAGGTCTTGTGCGAGTATGACCCGGCCAGCCGGGGCGGCGACCCCGCTGACGGCCGGAAGGTGAAGGGGGCTACCCTTCACTGGGTGGACGCGGAGACCGCCGTGGACGCGGAGGTGCGGCTGTACGACAATTTGTTTGCCGACGAGGCCCCCGACGCGGCGGACGAGGACTTCATTGACTGCCTGAACCCCAACTCCCTGGAGGTTCTCACCGGCTGCAAGGCGGAGGCCGGCCTTGCGGAGGCCGTGGCCCCCGTCGGGTTTCAGTTCATGCGGCTGGGATACTTCTGCCTGGACAACAAGGACTCGAAGCCGGGGCATCTGGTGTTCAACCGCAGCGTGAGTTTGAAGGACAGCTTTAAGAAATGAGGGAACCGCCCGGAGCGCAATGCGCTCCGGGCGGTTGCTTTGGTAGTACCAAAGGCAACCCCCGGCTAAGCCGGGGGTAAAAAAATAGCTT
>NZ_CAJULS010000144.1 GCF_910587525.1 uncultured Oscillibacter sp.
GGCGGCCCTTGCGCTTGGGCCTCTCACCCTGGGCCGGGGCCTCCTTGTTCTTGGGACGGCGGCCACGGCGGGGAGGCTCCGGCTGCTCCTGGGGCTTCTCCCACTCCTGCCCGCCCTCCTTGGCCGGGTCCGTCTGCTCCTGCCCCGCCCGGACGGACGACAGGTTGATCACCTTGTTCTCCGGGGCCGGGGGACCCTCCATGCCGGGGATCACACCCTGGGCCCCCGGCTCCGGGGCGGGCGGGGCCTCCGACACTTCCGGCGCGGGGGGCTCCAGCGTTTGTCCCTCCGGGGCTGGGGTCGTTTTAATTTCTTCTGCCATTCGCTTGACCTCCTTACTTTTTCAAATACAAACGGGGCCAAAACCTTATTTTGGCCCCGTCTCCTTATACGTTTTCCTCCTTTCCCTGTCACGCAAAAACGCCGCCCTTTTTACAGCCGGGCGGCGTTTTCGGTAAGGTTGACAGTCCATTTTTTTGTTGTTTATCATGTTTCCCTTTGTCAAGCGTTGCAATGGTTAATGGTTTTGAGGAGAAATGTATGAATTTAGATATTTGTAGCCATCTGTATCGAGAGCTCTTTGAGAAAAAGTCAGTTGACTGCCATCCTTGTTTATATTTGCGCTGCTATCCAAACATCTGGCCTGATGAAGATGTTTCATAGTAACCTCACTTTCTAAAACATAAAAAAGCAGGTTTAAGAGAGCTTCAATCTCCTTAAATCTGCTTAATGACACCTATGATATGTAATTGTAGCCAATTTTAAGATTCCATTTTAGTGCATTTTTACCCAAAAAGAACAAAACCTGCGTTTAACGATAGTTATACGCAGGTTTTGTCTACTTTGGTGGAGACTACTGGATTCGAACTCCCCGTCCTCTGTTTACCTTGTGTTAAATATTGTGACTTGCAGATAAATACGGAAAAATCAGAAACTTTTTATATTATCTCATACCCCATATCCATACGTGCCATTTCCCGCCAAAGGGAAACAGAAGGGGAAAAGATCAGCCAAGCCGGCAGGAATCAAGGCCCCAGCCACGCAGAGCAGCTGGGGCTTTTGTCATGTTTCCTTCGATGCATTTGCGGATCACGCTTATAGTACAAAACAATATGAGTTCACATTTCAGCGCAGACATCCGTTTATGTGATCCCACCATGGCTGGCAGACTGCGGCTTGTATAAAGGATACCATTTGATTCAACTCTTCTTTAAGAAACTCAAATCGTTTTTCAGAACTACTACCAGATATAATAAATTTGGAGATTCTTTTTACCCTTGTCTATCCTGTGCCCGTCGCCATTTGTTGATTCAGCACAGCCACTTTTATTTTTTAAGATGGCCTAATAATATAAAACATCGTCAAACTGTCATTTCGTGATTATATACTATTTTCTCATACTTTTTTGGAGCAAATCACTAACTACAATAACATTCAAGATATAAATTGTGAAATCTATCATATTAGCGAGCGCAATTTTTTTAGAATTTGTGTAAATTTCACATGCGGACATATTAGCAAACTAAAATGTGAAGAACAGAGCTTTGAAAACAAAGGAAATGTTCTTGCTTTTTCCATCTAATTCGTACTATAATATGTGTAAGGTGAGTTGCCGATATCCCCCACTCCTTCTATTACATAGGACGTCGAAGGGCGTTCTAACCCCTTCAGGGAGGAGGAAAATATGGTCACCCATGCGGAACTAATCCAAATCGGCATCTTAACAGTTAGTATTTGCAGTCTGTTCGTCCAAATAAGCAAAAAGAAATGACCGTCGGCATCCTTCCAAGATCGACGATCATTTCCGTAATTGAGCGAAGGAGTGCAGATATGCAACTCCCCTTACATATAGTATTATAATCCGCAAAATCATTTTTGTCAATTCGTAGACGATTTAAAATCAAAGGCGGGGACCTTTTGCTTCCCGCCTTTGATTTATTTTTTCGTAGATCTAAGTGTCATAACGGCGGCCTGGGCCCTGGTACAAAGTGCCCCAGGCCGGGTACCATCGGTGATACCGAGGGTCTTCGCCTCCTCTAGCTCTGAGGCCAGCGCACCGTTCACCGACCGCCGCCCCATCACATCCTGGATACGATCCACCAGCTGAAGGATATCTGCGTCGGTCAACTTTGAAATGTCCATACTGTCCTCCTTTACCGGCGCATCCCAGAGTTTCTGCTCCGCGGCTCTCCGGCGGATCAGGCCGGGGAGGGAAGCGCCTCCGGCCTTGGTGTACAGGGCCATGGCGTCCCGGATCTGCCGGAGCGTCCGGTCGCTGCACAGCGTCCGAAGATTCCCCGCCCCGCAGTTGAAAGTAAAGGAGATCAGGGCGTCCCGCTGGTTGGCGTTGAGCTGAGCCGTCAGGGGGCAGTTCCGGGGATCGTCCACCGCGTCCGCGAACCGCTGGCAGTCCTTCACCAGAAGGGCGTCCGCCTCCGCCTGGGTGATGGTCTGGCCCTCCTTGACGTCCGGCCCATAGTGCCCCCAGCCGATAGTCCAATATTTCTCCGTGCTGACGGGCTTGTACGCTTTCAGGCGGCAGCCCTCAAACTCCTTGACGAGAATCAGGCCCGCCTCTCCGATGGGCCGCCCCATCAGAGCCTCTTCGCCTTCACGGCGTAGCCGCCGGCGTCGTAGGTCACCAGGAAGCGGCCTCTGCGGCACGTCTGCTCTGCCTGCTGGCCCGCCAGATCCATCCGGCGGCGCATATCAACATCTTTCTGCACAGCCTTGCCCTCTTTTCTGGGACGGATCTCGCCCAGCGTGTCGCCAAACACCTCATAGGTCTTGCCGCAGATGATAACGTAGGCGGCCATGTTGGTGCTACCGTCGGGCTGGATCTCGTTGATGGGATACTCCAGCCTGCCGCCGATGACCTTCACCCGCTCCATGGAGCCGGTGCCGGTGTCCAGGAGGCCGTACCCGCTAGCCTGTTCGGGATAATAGCCAACCACGGTCTGTTTCCGGTCCTCATCGGTAATCGCATTCTGGCCGGGCCTGAAGCTGAATCCCGCCCCGGCTTCCGACAGAGCGGCATTGGTGGCCTCCAGATCCGCCTCGCCGGTGGTATAGTCCCTGACAATCTCGTAGATAGCTTTCATTTGTTCGTTCCTCCCTGAATTTTTTTATGTTCCCCGCCGGTGTTCTCGCCGGCAAAGGCATCTCCCGCGTTATCAATGGCCTTTTTGCTCACCAGCAGGAACCGGAACAGCCATTCCGGCACCGGTCCCCCCATGGCGGCGGCATTCTCCGCCATGCTGCCCAGCTCCGTGACAATGTACCATACCAGCACCACTGGACACAACAGGCCAGTATATTCCATCGGCAGCTCCAACAGGGGTAGATACTCCAGCACTGTGGCAATCAGCAGGTCCGCCCCTGCCGCCACGACCACCACCACAATCATCCCGGCCTTGTGCCAGATGCCCTCCCGGGCGCTGGCACTGGACCAGGATCCCTTTTTGGCAACCGCCATGGAACCGGTGATGTAGTCCAGCACCATGGCGCCAATCCAACCTACCACCAGCCACCCGAACCAGCCCCAGAAGGCCGTCAGCAGGCCCAGAATGGCGGTGACGGCGGCTTTGATGTGCAACACAGAATTTCCGTTTTCCATATGCGTAACTCCTCTCTTTCAGCTTGACGTCATGGCGGATCAGAAACCGGTTGGCGTCCGTCTGCTCGTCCTGTTCCACCGCCAGCCAGAAAGACGGCTGGTCAAAGTCCACCGGGCAGACGTCCACATACACCGTCCGCTCCGGCCACCGCTCCACAAGCTTCCTATTGATGGCGTCCAGAATATCCAGTGTTTTCAACAGATCCTCCTTTTCCAGCCGCAGATTTTTATCGATCTGCGGCTGTTTTTTTCGGTATCTATTTCAAGAGCGCTCTAATAAGAGGTCCCACAACCCCGATATTTGCACGAAACCGTGCAACAAGATCAAAAATTATTTTTCAAGCTCTCGCAGCACGGCCTTCTCAATCCGCCTGGCGGCCTCGTCCGCCATCCGGGGACCCTCGCGCCGCCCGGTAATCTTGTACATGTATTTACCCGGCGCCAGGTCCCTCCGGAGCCGGACGCCCAGCGCCGGCACATACCGCCCCGGCGTCTGGACATGTCCGTTTTACAGAGCGTTGGTGATGTATCCCGCAGCGGCTCCGTCCAAATAGGTCTCCTTCTTCGCACGGACGGCTACATAACCCTTTCCGCTGCCCACCTGGTACTCCTGCACCCCGGCCACACGGCCAGAGCCGCTGATCCGGTTTTGCACATCCTCCAGAAGGTACTCGCCCACGGCCTCAAACACGTCCGCTTTGGCCTGCCGGACTGCCTCCGGCAGGCGTTCAAATGCCTTCTGTGCCTGCCGCAGGCCATGGATCTTCACCGACTGCATCAGACATCCTCCTGCCGTTCCAGAACGTACTCATTCTTCCAGGGATCCAGGTCCAGCGTCTGGCGGATGGTATAAGGGGATTCTCCCCGGGGCCGGACCAGGTCGCCGGGCCGCAGGAGGATTGCTTTGGGTGTCACAAGAATACGCTGGCGCAGATTTGTGCGGAATACCTCCTCCGCCTCATTCCGGATATATTTCTCTGTCAAAATACCGAGAAACGTAAGAGCCGCCTGTTGGATAGCCGAGGGCCGGTTCAGCGCGTCCCGCCCCTTCCGGTCCTGCGGTTCCGCCGTCAGGATCGCGGGTTCTGCAAGCGCTGCCCGCACTGTCTGAAAGCCAGGGGCACCGTCGGTAATGGCGGTGAGGACGCAAAACTGCCCGCGCCAGAGAAAGGTGTTGTGCAGGGTTAGTCTGGGATTTCGACGCAGGGTAAAAGTCAAGCCTCTGGCCCCGATGCCAATGGAGGAAAAGAGGTTCTTCCGGGTATCCTGCTCCACCGCCGCCCAGGTATTGCGCTCGGTTTTCCAGTTGAAGGCGTTGGTCTCCGGACAGTGGGTCAGGCACTGGATCTGTATGTGTTCCCTGAGGCCGCTCCCTGTGGTCATAACAGATCACCCTCCCCCAGAACCAGATGTGTCCAGATTGGACACATCTGGTTTCGTCAGCTTCAGCTGGTTGAGCAGACGCCGGAAAGAAGGGTTCTCTGCCGTAGAGGTGCCCACGAAGGAGATGTCCCGCCGGTCCCAGGCGTCCAGCACCAGGGCGTTGACGCACAGGTCGTACTGCGCCCGGCGGGGCGTGCCTTCCTCCGGTTCCGCTACCCCGGCCTGGGCCATGTATCCCGCGGCGCACCAAGACGGTCTACATGGTCTACTACCGGGACACCAGCGGGAGTGGCTATCAGTGGAGACAGCAGGCCCTCACCCGCGAGCGGGGCCAGGAGATCGTGGACGCGGGGGCCGCTGTGGAGCGGCGGGTGCTGGCGATCCCCGCTGACCGCTCCTATATCACCGTGGAGCCGGGCCAGACCGCCGAAAGCTACACCGCCGGACTTCGGCAAAAGTATATTACCGCCCTTGTACTGGCGGGGGCCTATGTGATACTGTATGCGGCGGCGTGGTGTGTGATATGGGCAAGCAGGCGAAAAATTCAGAGGACGGGATTATGAAAAGAGAAACAGATGACTTTTCAAACTGGCGATTGCAACAAGAGAATATGTCAAAACCGTTTCCGTATGTTT
>NZ_CAJULS010000145.1 GCF_910587525.1 uncultured Oscillibacter sp.
GCACCACCAACTGCCTGGCCCCCATCGCCAAGGTTCTGAATGAGAAGTTCGGCATTGTGGAAGGTCTGATGACCACCGTCCACTCTGTCACTCCCACACAGAAGCTGCTGGACGGCGCCTCCATGAAGGATTGGCGCGGCGGCCGTGCCGCTACCGGCAACATTATTCCTTCCTCCACCGGCGCCGCCAAGGCCGTGGGCAAGGTGATCCCCGAGCTGAACGGCAAGCTGACCGGCATCTCCATGCGCGTCCCCACCCTGGACGTGTCCGTGGTGGATCTGACCGCCAAGCTGGCGAAGCCCGCCACCTATGAGGACATCTGCAAGGCCATGAAGGAGGCCTCTGAGGGCGAGCTGAAGGGCGTTTTGGGCTACACCGACGAGGACGTTGTCTCCTCCGACTTCCTGGGCGACTCCCGCACCTCCATCTTTGACAAGAAGGCCGGTCTCTCCCTGACCGACACCTTTGTCAAGGTTGTCTCCTGGTATGACAACGAGTGCGGCTACGCCAACAAGATGGTAGAGCTGATCGCTTATATGTTCTCGGTGGACAATAAGTAATTCTCTCTAATCACTTCTGTTTTGAAGGTGCGGCGGGCTTTTGCCCGCCGCACCTTCATTTGGGCAAAAAAACCGGTACGGTGATGTCTCCAGCCCGCACCGCCTCTGCGGCGGTTCGCCCCAAACAGCAAAACACAACCCCCCACCCGCTCCAGCGGCGGATGGGGGGCTTACTCGTGGATCGGATTTTCCAATTTGTCTACCTCCAGATTGCTTTGGAATTACCGTTCGGATGCCGGGAATGCTGGGGTATCGGGAAACTCAGGGATATGCTCCAATCCATAAAACAGCGGGACACGCAGATCATTGCTCTGGAGTTTTCCAAAACGCTCTGTCTCGTGCTGCTCAGCATAGTGAGTGTGTTTCGTCTTTGGGGATCTTCCGGAGTTTGCACAGTTGCTGAAAATGCTCTCAATTCCGAACGGCGCGGGAATTTGGGAATCTCTTGGACTTGCCTAGCCCATGGGACTCACTCCTTTCCTGTGTCTATACTGTACAATATTTTTTCTAATCTGTCAATAGTTTTATGCAATTTCAACATTTTTACCAAATTGCACCCCGCGTCAAAATGCAATCTGCATAAGCAACCGTTTACCTCACTGCCTGCCGTCCCGGTTTGAAAGCAGAAAAATGAGAGATACTAGAGTCTGTTTTAAAACTGGCGGAATGAGGGATTGAGGCGGATTTTCCTGTCAGGCAAGATGATTTGACGCAGGAGTCCTAACGGGAAAAGACAACCCAAGACGGCGTTTTAATGGTTTTAAAACAAACTCTAGAGCAGTCTGCAAGCAGGCACACTTCCGGAGCGGCCCTGCCGGGCCGGAAGCGGAATCGATAAGGAGGCTTTTTCATGAACGCGACTGTCAATGAAAACTGCATCGGCTGCGGCCTGTGCGCCGGCACCTGTCCCGTGTGCTTTACCATGGGCGATGATGGCCTGGCCCACGGCGGCGAGGTCCCGGAAAATCAGCTGGCCAGCGCCCAGGATGCCCGGGACGGCTGTCCTGTCAGCGCCATCAGCATCGAGGAGTGACCCAGGAGGGAGCCGGAAATCCGGCCCCCTCTTCTTTTGTCCCACTTTCCGGATATTACACCCTGTACTGCGCATACTACCTTCATAACGGAGGTGGCGCATGGAAGAACTTTCAAACAATTACGGAGAAAATGTACGCCTTTTCAATGATGTGCTGGGCGTAGGCCGCAGCTGCGACCTGGTCAGCAGGGATTACATCATCGGCGGAAAGCGGGCCAGGATCTGGGTGATCGACGGCTACGGCAAGGACGAGATTCTGGAGCGAATGGGATCTTTCTGGCTCTCGCTGACGGGAGAGGATTTGCGCGGGCTCACGGAGATGCAGCAATTTGCCGACCGTTTCATCACCTTCTCAGAGACGGACGTCAGCTTTGACGGGGAGGACATCGTCACCTCTGTCCTGCTGGGCAAAACGCTGCTGCTGATGGAGGGCCTCTCCGGCGCGGCGCTCATGGACGCCAAGAACTACCCCGGCCGGGGTGTGGAGGAACCGCCGGACGGCAAGGTCCTCCGGGGTTCTCACGACGGATTTGTGGAGGCGGTGGTACCCAACATGGCGCTGCTGCGCCGCCGCATCCGGGACCCCCATCTCACCATGGAGGGTCTCAAGGTGGGCCGCCGCTCCCGCACGGATGCGGTGCTGTGCTACCTGGACGACAAGGCGGACCCGGGACTCCTGGAGGAAATCCGAAACAAACTGAACTCCATCGACGTCAACTCCCTTGTTATGTCCCAGGAGAGCGTGGCGGAGGCCATCCGCCCCAAGCGGAAGCAGTGGTACAATCCCTTCCCCAAGGTGCGGTACACCGAGCGGCCAGACAGCGCCGCCGCCTGTGTCATGGAGGGCAACATCATATTGATGGTGGACAACTCCCCCTCGGTGATGATCCTGCCTACCACCTTTTTTGACTTTACCCAGGAGGCCAACGAGTTTTACTTCCCGCCGCTGGTCGGCACCTACCTGCGGCTGCTGCGGATTGTGGTGTTTCTCATCTCCCTTTTGATCACGCCGGCCTGGTATATGATGGTCAGCGAGCCCAACCGCCTGCCGGGGTGGCTGGACTTCCTCTCCTCGCCGGAGCCGGCCTCTCTGCCCCTGTTGTGGCAGCTGCTGGTGGTGGAATTTCTGATCGACGTTTTGAAGCTGGCCTCCCTGAACACGCCGGACTCTCTGTCCAACTCCTTCTCCATGCTGGGCGCCCTGATTCTGGGTGACTTCGCCGTCCAGGCCGGGTGGCTGGGGCCGGAGGTGCTGGTGTATATGGCCTTTGTGTCCGTGGCCAGCTTTGCCCAGCCCAGCTATGAAATCGGCTACGCCTTCAAGCTGCTGCGGGTGGTGCTGCTGGTGGTCACCGCCATGTTCGATGTGTGGGGGTTCTTCCTGGGGATTCTGGGTATCCTGGTGCTGCTGGCCACCACAAAACCGCTGGTGGGCAAGGGGTATCTGTACCCGTTGTTTCCCTTCAACGGCAAGGCTCTGCGGCGGCTCTTCATCCGGGAGCCTATCAGCCGGGACAATACCTGAAAAAGCCGGAGCGGAAAGTCAGGCAGGAGTATTTGAGCGGAATCCCGTTCTGCCGGAACGCAATGCAGTGTTCAAAACAGAGGGGACTCTCTCGCATACCTTACGGCTTTTTCGATATAGCGGACAAACTTGAAAAGGACAAGGCCCAAGTCGAGCCTTGTCCTTTCATTTTCTTATGAGAGGGATAATCACAAAATCGTTCCGCCGCCCCAAACCTGGGCCTGCGTAACCGCCAGAACAGTTTCAGTGGGAACGCCGGCAATCTCATCGCCAAAAATCGCCCGCAGGGTTCCGCCGTTCATCATGCTGGCGAGCCGGGATTTTGCCGCACTGGCAGAAAGCAGATCGGAAGCTTGCATGCGCCGCTGAATTTGTTTCTCTACCGCCAGCTTCATAAATTCAGCGTGGCGGGCCATGCGCAGATCCCACCAACTCTCCTCATCGTCAGAACCGCTTTTGGAGCAGGTGATCTCCCCGCCGCCGCTGGAGGAACAGGCATTGCAGATATTTCCGTCCTCCCCGATGGCAACCGCCTGGGACATATCCCATGTACTACCGGGCAAAATGGCCTCGTTCCGCGCTTTGTCAAAGGCAAACCAGGTATCGATCTTGGCAAAAATCTCCTGTGCGTAGGCTGGGTCCTGCTCCATACGTTCCTGAACCTTGGGATGAATGACCACGGCCTTGCTTCCAGGCGGGACATTGCCCAGAGCGCGAATCTCCTTCGGAGCGGTAAACCTGCCGTCAATGGAACCATAAAAGGGATTGGCCCCGGTGGGCTGCCAATTCTCCAACGTTTCCTTTGCTTTGTCCCCATCCTGATACAGCAGGTAATGGGGATAGTCGTTTCGGGTCCTCCAATAGCCGCTGCTGGCGTCAAAGACGTGGTAGTGAATGCTGGGGTATTTGGCTTTTAACATAGTCTCTAGAGAGGGGGCCTCTGTAGTTGCTACGCCCTCTGTCTGCCCCTGGCCTACAGGCCGCGCTGCCAAATCCATCATCAAGCTTGTGGGCAGGACCGCCGTGCCCATAATGCCGCTCTCACTGGTTGTCAGCGTATTCATTCCACTCCGGCCAGCCTGTGCCGCCAGATTAAGAAAGCTGTTTGCCTGTGTCCCGGATTGCTTTGATTCACGGGCTCTTGCAGGAGCACTATATGTCTGCGTCCCATAACTCGTTTGAATTGTATTGCTCATTGCTTCACCCTTCTTTATTTTTACTCTCCCCCCGGTCTATAAACTGCTGAATTTATAGACGGCCTTTCTTAATTATTATCGGCGATTCGGATTTGGAATTAAGTCCCTGCCGGAAAATCAAACGGTTTATCTTCAAGGACTTGCAGCGCTGAATATAATCCCAAGCGTTTGGCCTGCTTGGGTCGATATGTGCGAGAGGTGAAGCATTTATAGCCAACAAATCCCCACTTTCCGCGGCGGGCAAGCCATTGGTACGGCCGTTGAAAATCAAAAGCCTGGTTTTCGATTTTATTCACTATGTCAAAAGAGTTTAGGGGACACCTCCTGACGAAGTGTCCCCTGAAACCGCTCTTTTTTTGGAAATTGTGCGCTTCCAATCAGAATTCCAGGTTTTTGCCGTCCTTGTTGAACACGTGGCAGACGTTGCCGCTGAAGGTCAGGTTCAACTTATCCCCGGACCGGAAGGAGTCAATACGCTCACCGTCGGCATCCATAGTGGGAACAATCACGACCACATCCCGTCCCTCGGCATTGGCATGGAAGTGGACCTCGCTGCCCATCAGCTCAGACACCTCGATGGTGGCGGAGAGCGTGTTTGCGGGATCCTTGGACAACACCATGTGACTGGGACGGACACCCAGAGTGATGGCCTGGGGAGCCACCTTATGGCCGGACAGATTCTTCTGCTTCTCGTCAGAGAGCACAACCTTGCAGCCGCCCACAGACACGGCGTACTTGCCGCCGTCCTGCTCCAGCTTGGCGTCAAAGAAGTTCATCTGCGGCATGCCGATAAAGCCGGCCACAAAGAGGTTGGCAGGGTGGTCGAAGACCTCCTGGGGTGTGCCGATCTGCTGAATGAAGCCGTCCTTCATGATGACGA
>NZ_CAJULS010000146.1 GCF_910587525.1 uncultured Oscillibacter sp.
TTTGAGACGCATATATCCAAAACAGCGATCAGCGCTCCCGCAAATGTTCCTACTGCTTTAGCGGACATCTTATTTCCAAAATAGACTAGCAATCCAATATACAAAATGCAGGAAAATTCCAGGAATATGCTAATAAACAGCGCATCCGTAATTTGGCATCCTGCCATAACCGCTGTCTCTGGTATCCGAATGGTTCTGCGCCATTTTCCGTTTCCTGGATGCACCCCGCCTCTTGTAAGACGGAAAAGACCGGGATATAATATTATGCTATAGAGAAGATCACAGAGAAGGAGCGTACTATGGCAAACCTGATGGATTATCTGGACTGGCGGGGAGATCTGACCCTGGACCAGTCTCCCTTCAATGAGGTGGACAACCTGATTTTGGCGGAGTTGTCTTTTGTGGATTTCCAGGGCACCGTCCCCGGCCCCGGGGAGGGGGAGGGCGTCGTCCTGCGGGAGGCCGCGGAGGCCTTTTTCGCCCGTTTCCCGGAGGGGGAGAAGATCGACATGGGTGTGCTGGTGCCCGGCGCCATTCCGGAGATGCTGGGGAAGATGGCCTCCTCCCGCCGCTTTGGGGCAATGAAGCTCAACTGCTTTACAGACCACCTGGACGTGGGAAAGGGGGAGCAGTTCGCGGCGCTGACCATTGAGACTGGGGACGGCCTTTTGTACCTCTCCTTCCGGGGTACGGACGACACCCTTGCGGGCTGGAAGGAGGACTTCGAGCTGGCCTGTATGCCGGAGGTGCCCGCCCAGAAGAAGGCGGTGCGCTACGTCCGGGACACGGCGAAGCAGTATCCCCGCCGCCGCCTGCGGTTGGGAGGCCACTCCAAGGGCGGAAATCTTGCGGTGTATGCCGGGGTGTTCTGCCCGGCGGCGGTCCAGCGGCGGATCGAGGCCGTCTGGTCCAACGACGGCCCCGGCTTCCATGAGGACCTGTTGGACCTGCCGGAGCACCGGCGGGTGGCGGAGCGCATTTACTCCATTGTGCCAAAGTCCTCGGTGGTGGGGATGCTCTTGGAGCACGAGGAGGACTACGCCGTGGTGGACAGCGACCAGCTGGGCTTTTTGCAGCACGACGGCTTTTCCTGGCAGGTGATGGGGGACCACTTCGTCACACTCCGCCAGGTGACCCGCCAGGCCCGCCTCAGCGACATGGCATTGCGGGAGCTGGTCCACACCATGCCGGTGGAGCGGCGGGAGAAGTTTGTCGCCGCCCTTTTCGACGTGCTCTCCGCCTCCGGCGCGGTGACGCTGAAGGATTTGAAGGCGGACTCCTTCAAGGCGGCGGGGGCCATGGTGAAGGCCATGAAGGACCTGGACAAGGAGACGAGGGACGGCCTTTTGAACTTCGTGGGACTGCTCTTCAAGAGCAACCTGCTGATGACCCTGGAGGGCATTCAGGAGGAGACGGAGAAGCGCCGGGCCGTCCGGCGGCGGAGCGGGAAGAAAAAAGGGGAAGAGGCGTAAAAGAACCTGGGATGGGCGCGGCCCATCCCAGGCTTTTTGTTGTCCTATTTCAGCTCCAGCGGCAGCACATCCTCTCCATACCGGTACTCCAGGGATTCGGCCTGCCGCAGGTCCACCGGTACCGGCCAGACGAACCGGGAGACCCGCTCCCCGCCGGGCAGGTCGGTATACATCCCCCCACTGGTGTCCAAACGGACCTCCGTGCCGTCCTGCATGACGAGATACCAGTCTCCTGCTTTATGGAGCCGCTCTGTCTGCTCCCGGTCCGCCCAGTAGATGGTAAGGTTGGTGGGCGTCACTTTGGTGCGCAGGAACGCCATCTCCTCCGTGGGAAGCGGGCCCATGGTGTTGGTGTTCCAGAACTCAAGAGAGGGGTCGATGTCCCGCAGGGAGGGCTCTCCCAGGGTCGTGCCGCCGCCGGTGGTCAGGGACTTTGTGGGCTGAATGGCCGGCAGGGAGAACTCCAGCGTAAAGGCTCCCGTCACCGGGATCTCGCCCCAGTTCAGCCCCGGAAGCTCTAATGTCACATCCGCGGCGTCCAGCAGTGAGCCGCCCTCCAGGGGTTCAATCCGGTGCCGCATCAAGACCGTCATGGTTCCGTCCTCCCGGACGGTATTTTGGAAGGTTGCCCATTCGCTATACGTCCCGTCCGACACCGCGGGATCGGTGGTTAGCTTGCAGCCCCTGCCAAAGCGGTAGTCGGGGGACTGAGACGATGGGGTCTCTGAGGGCCCGCTCACCCCCGCCGTGATGGTGACGTCGCCCACGACAGCCGTCACCTGGGAGTCGAGGGAATCCTCCTCCGGGGGCTGCTCCGGCGCGCCCAGCAGCTCCTCCAGCTCCTCCTCCGGCGGAAGCCCGTCATATCGCAGCAAAAACCAGATCATGTTCTCCCCCCGGGTCACGGAGTCCACCGTCACGGTGACCCCGTCCACTGTGGCGCTGACCCCTACGGCGTCGCTCAGCTGGTCGATAAGCCCCATCTGGTCCGTGTGGATGGGCCGTCCCGTCTCTTTCATCCACTGCTGGCCGAACCACTCCTGAATCCCGGGAATTGCCGCCGCCAGGGCCGTTCCTGCCAGCGCCAGAACCACGATGGCCGCGATCAGCACCATTCGGGGAATTTGCCGCTTTGCCATTGCCCGCTCCTGTTTTGTCATGTTTAAAACCTCCTGTCTCAGCGCGTCGGAGGCATGAATCTCGTCAAAGGTCTTCCGATACAGATCATTCATTCCTCATCCCTCCTCCGGCGTCACTTTCAGCTTCCCCCTGGCCCGGGCCAGGCGGGTCTGCACGGTGGAGGCGTTCAGGCGCAGAAGCTCCCCGATCTCCGCCACGGAATACCCCTCGTAGTAATAGAGGTACAGCGGCACCCGGTATTTCCCCGGCAGGGCCATGACCTCCCGGTAGACCGCCCGGCGCTCCCCGTCGGAAAACACCGGCGACCGCAGTTCCTCCAGGGATACGGTGTGCCGCCGCCAGGGGCTGCGGGCCATGTCCTTGCAGACGTTCAGCGTCACCCGGGCCAGCCAGCGGCGCAGGTGCTCGCCGTCCGCGAACTCCGTGTCCGACTGCCAGAGCTTCAGCATCACCGTCTGGGCGGCGTCCTCCGCGTCGGCGGGATTCCGAAACCAGTTCAGGGCGATGCGGTACACCATGTCCAGGTGGCGCTCCGTGGCAGCGGTAAAGGTACTCTCTGTCATCATCCGCCTCCTTTATGAAAAGCTTTTCACTTATATAACGGCGCCGGACGTCAGGATATCTCATGCCTGTGAAAAAATTGTAAAAAGCCGCCGCGGGCCGGTTTGGTCCGCGGCGGCTTCGCTGTTCAGGGGGCAGACGGGGTCAGATTTTCACCAGCTCGTACTGCCGGACGCCCAGCCCCAGCTTCTCGGCGTGCTCCAAGCAGGTCTCCCAGTCCGTGTCCGGATGGGCGGCCTTGAAGTAGTCCGTGCCGCAGTCACAGTTCACATCCGTCAGGGCGGAGTTGGGAGCCACCGGCTGGGCCAGCACCGCGTCGGCGCAGGCCTGGTCCAGGGCCACGGGGTCGAAGGAGGCGAACATGCCCACGTCTGCGGCGATGGGCACGTCGTTCTCCCCGTGGCAGTCGCAGTTGGGGGAGATGTCCAGCACCAGGGAGACGTGGAAGCAGGGACGCCCGTCCACCACGGCCTTGGTGTACTCGGCGATTTTCTTGTTCAGGATGGTGGGGGCCTCGTCATAGAGGCAGTCGATGGCGTCCTTGGGGCAGACCGCCAGGCACCGGCCGCAGCCCACGCACTTGTCCATGTCGATGGAGGCCTTGCCGTCCGGCCCGAACTGGGGCGCGCCGTGGGCGCAGATTTTGGCGCAGGCCTTGCAGCCGATGCACTTCTTTTCCTTCACAAAGGGCTTGCCGGAGTTGTGCTGCTCCATCTTCCCCGCCCGGGAGCCGCAGCCCATGCCGATGTTTTTCAGCGCGCCGCCCATGCCGGCCTGCTCGTGGCCCTTGAAGTGGGTCAGGCTGACGAACACGTCCGCGTCCATCACCGCCCGGCCGATCTTGGCCTCCTTCACATACTCGCCGCCCTCCACGGGGACGCAGACCTCGTCGGTGCCCTTGAGCCCGTCGGCGATGATGACGTGACAGCCGGTGGAGTAGGGGGTGAAGCCGTTGACATAGGCGGATTCGATGTGGTCCAGGGCGTTTTTCCGCCCGCCCACGTACAGGGTGTTGCAGTCTGTCAAAAAGGGCTTGCCTCCCTGGCTCTTCACCAGGTCCGCAACGGCCTTGGCCCAGTTGGGCCGGAGGTACGCCAGGTTCCCCGGCTCGCCGAAGTGCATTTTGACGGCGACATACTTGTCCTCCATGTCGATCTCGCCGAACCCGGCGGTCATCATCAGCCGGGCCAGCTTCTGGGGCAGGTTCTCCCGCCAGCTGGGGCAGCGGAAGTCCGCAAAATAGACCTTGGATTTCTCAGCCATGTGTCGTTCTCCTTTTTCTGTCGGTTTTCTCAAGATATGCAAGCCTATTGTAGCGCATGGAGTCCGGTCCATGTCAAGTCCTTTTTTGCGGATTTTGTGCGTTTTGAGCGTGAAAAAGGGCGGAAAAACCGCCCTTCGTTCACTGGTCCAGATCTATGGAGATATTGTCCGTGCCGTGCTCGTCAAATTCGTTGAGGTAGACGTCGATGCGGTCCATCAGCTCAGCGTAGTTCTCCCGGGTCAGGGGCTCGCCGTCCATGTCCCGCAGGGCCAGCTCCTCCGCAAGGATCTCATAGAACACAATGTCCTCGTACCGCTCGATGGCCTCGTGAATACCGCCGTCGGCGTAGGCCCGGGAGGGGATCAGATCCCCCTGGTACAGCTCCACCAGCTTGGGCATTCTGTGCCGCAGGCAGTGGGAGAACACCAGGCTCTCCACCTCGTCGTACTCCCGGATGCGGTCGTTCTCCCGGGTGGAGTTGATAACCCAGTTTCCTATGTATACGAGATCCAGCAGGTAGCGGTACTGCTGCTCCGTCAGCTCGATCTTCACGGGCGGACACCTCCCAAAACATCGTAAGTTGCAATAGCCGGTATGA
>NZ_CAJULS010000147.1 GCF_910587525.1 uncultured Oscillibacter sp.
GTTCAATATAAAAAGTTGACAGACCAACCCCTTGGCGGTCTGTCAACTTATCATGGTCCGAGTGGCGAGACTCAAACTCGCGGCCTCGCGGTCCCAAACCGCGCGTTCTATCAACTGAACTACACCCGGATATTAAAATTTTTCGTTTTGCCTGTCTGTGGTCAATCCTATGGTCAAGGGGGGATTTTCGGAGCGGTTTTGCCGTTGGTAAGAATCCGGCAAACGCTACTGTTTCAAGGCCTTCCGGGCTTTGCCCACTCCCATTGTGGATGGCCCCGCCCACGCTCCCAAAGTAGGCGCGCTACCAACTGCGCAACACCCCGTTATAACAGCAAAGACTCACCCGCTGCTTTGCCGCGGAAAGGGCCGGAGCAGACACGCTCCAGCCCTCCTATTTTACAGCATTTCCTTCCAAAGGTCAAGTCTGTTCTCTGAAGTTCTCTTCCTGGCGGCACACCTTCACACCTGCCAGGGCTACGGCGAAGACAAACCAGAAGATGACCATCACTCTGGGGTAGTTCCAGAGGTAGTCCGCCAGACCGCAGACCATGGCGCCGCACAGGGCCGACGCCGCGGCACAGGTGATGGTCCGGGCGGTGGAGGAAGCGCAGTGGCGGACAGTGCGGGCCGCCTGCTTGATGTTCCAGAGCATGGCGCCCACGAAGCTGACCGCACCGATAATGCCCGTCTGAAGCCATACCTCCAGGTAAAAGTTGTGGGAGTGGACATAGGGAAAATCGGCGTGGTAGAGGTTCCAGTCGGCAATGAACACCTTGGGCGTGGCAGTGCCCAGGCCTACGCCCCGGATAGGACGGCTGGCGATTACTTCCACGGCCGCCCGCAGAGTGGGCAGGCGGTTCAGGGTGGAGGAGTCCGACAGATTGCCGATGGTCAGAATCCGGTTCCAGATAGTGGTGGGCAGCAGCGGGATACACAGCACGCACAGCACCGCGCACAGGGGGATCAGTCTGGGTTTCCACAGGAAGACAAAGACCGCCATGGCGCAGGCCAGCCCCACCCAGCTGGCCCGGGAATAGGTCATGCCTGCGGCAGCTACGCCCACCACCAGGATTCCGCAGGCCAGCAGTTTGCTGTAAAGATGCCTGGAGCAGAGAATCAGCGCCACCACCAGGGGCAGCAGCAGGAGAAGAACTTCACAGAAGGTGTTGGCGTTGTCAAAAAAAGAGTCCACGCGCCCGGGCATTCCGGCATTGACCTTCAGATCCACTGTGGAGCGGCTGACCTCCACGCCCTGAATGCGCTGATAGACACCGTAGAGGGAGGACACCAGCACGCAGACTCCGCCGCCGGCGGCCAGCCGTTTCAGATCCTCCCCGTGGCGGACGGCGCTGACCGTTACCACCACGCAAAGTGCAGCGGAGAAGTGATAGAACAAAAACCGCAGAGACTGAGATGGCGCGTAGGAGTTTACCACGCCCATGGCCACCGCGCCCAGCAGTACCACCGGGTAAAAGCCAACTGACGCCATATCCAGCCGGAAGTCCCTGCGGCGCATAGCCCCGATGTAAAACAGCGCCAGCAGCAGGGCAAAGCCCATAAGGCTGTACGCGTTGTTCCAATACGCGTAGGGAATGATCCACAGCAGCATGACCAGCCAGGACTCTGCCACGGCGGTCTCCTCGCCCATCGCAAAGGCCAGCCGGGCAAAGAAGCTGTCCTCAAACGTGACTGGCAGGGCGTTGTAGAGCCTGTGCAGCAGCCAGCCGGGCAGATTAACCAGAAGGGACAGAACGCGGCAGAGAAGGCTGCCCTTCCAGGCTCTGGCCGCCGCGCCTTCCCGGCACAGGGGGCGCAGAACAACGCTCTCGTCGATCTGGCGGTTGCACCAGCGGCCCAGAGCGGCCAGCAGGCGGTGGAGGGCGCTGCTTTCGTAGACGGCTGCCAGAGCCAGGCACAGGCGGTATAATAAACTCTCCCGGATCAGGGTCATAGAAATATCCTCGCTTCTTTGGAATCAGGCCCGGTTTTTCAGGCGGTACAGCTGGGTCAGCAGGAAGAAGTGCCCCCCCCGCACCAGAGCCGCTGCCAGCTGTTTGTTGCGGCTCATGCCCGTGGGGATCACAGTCCGGATGGCCTCTGCCATCTCCGGCAAGGCGCAGAGCGCCTCCACCGCCCGCCGCTTTTGCGCCTGCGTCTTCGGATTGCCCTTGGCGTACTCGTTGCCGATGGCGATCAGAAGGCCCGCCCAGTTGGAGTTTTCCCGCCACTGGGGGCGGGCGGCCGCCAGGCCGTATTTCTCTGCCAGGGCCGCTTTGCGCTCCATAAAACGGGCAAAGACCTGCCGGAAGTCCGCCATATATTTGTGGGTGGCGGAGGCGGGGTTCAGCAGGTATCGGTACAGGGGCTCCTCCGTTACCGCCAGTTTTTGGGCGTTGCAGAAGTATTCCATCAAAAAGATCTCGTCCTCCAGGTAGGCCCCCTCGAAGGTAATCGCGGCGTCCCGGAGAATCCGGGCGGAGAAGAGGTAGCGCCAGATGAAGCCGTTAAAAACGGGCTGAGTCAGCCGGTCCCCAAGCAGGGGGTAGACAATCCCCTCCAGAATACCCTGCCGGTCATAGACTCCGGCGGGCAGGACCAGCTCCACGGAGGTGTCCCCGCCGGGGTACAGGTTCCGGTGGGCGCAGGCGGCGGTGTCCGCCCCGGCCTGGGCCCGCAGGTTCCACAGAATCTCCAGCGTCTGAGGTTCAAAGGTGTCGTCGGCGTCCAGAAAGGCGACGTACTCCCCCCGGGCCTCCCGGAGCCCCCGGTTCCGGGCCTCGCTGACGCCGGCATTTTGGGGCTGGTGAAGGGCCCGGACCCGGCTGTCCGCCGCGGCCAGCGCGTCGCAGATAGCGCCGGAGCCGTCGGTGCAGCCATCGTCTACCAGCAGCAGCTCCCAGTCGGAAAAGGTCTGGTTTGTCACACTCTCCGCGCACGCGGACAAAAATTTCTCCGCCTGATAGACGGGGACAATCACGGAAACGCCGGGCATGCCATCCCTCCTCAAAAAACGCTGTCTCCAGCGGCGGCCTGTCCCCCGCTGAAAGGCGGGGGCGGATAACAGGTATATTCTACCCCATTCCGACCGGAAGGTCAAGCGGAGAAAGGCCGGGGCCCTTTATGTCCGGCATCAGCGGGCGGATGTTCCGCCGGTCTCCGGATTCCAACGCTTGAACACGATGATTTCAGCGTCGGAGCCGAAGCCGCTGTACTCGGATACCATCAGGTAGTTTTCGTCGGCGGCGATCCCGTAATACCGGTCGCTGCCCTTTTTGCGCACCTGCGTGCCCAGATAGATTCTGCCGTCCTCCCAGAATTTTACGGCCTGTCCGTTTGGCAGGGTGTATTCGAGGTTCATGAAAGAACCCTTGAGGGCGTTGAGGTCCGTAATTTCCTCCATGTCCCGAATATCCAGGGCGCGGAACGCGCTGATCAGCGTCTCCTTCAGTTGGGCCAGGGCCGTACTCCCCCTTTGGCAGCACTCCGCCACCATGCACGCCCCGCCGAAGGGGCGGCCGCCGGTTTCCGCGCATCCGCCGCAGGCGGCGCTCAGCTGGCAGCTTGCGCAGTCAATTCCACAGATGGATTTCATGGTGTTCCTCCTTCGTGTTTGTCAAATTGTTCCCCTGCTCCGGCACAATGGGCAAATCCACCACGGAGAGGCCCCGCCCCATGGCATAGGCCACCGTGTACCGGGTGCCGCCGGGGGTGCCGTCAAAGGCGGCGATCAGCAGGGATGCGTGGTCCACCATGTACCGGTCCCGCCGGTGCATGCAGTGGGGCGTGTACTGGGCGGAGACTACGGTCTCATAGTCGCAGGCCGCCACCAGCCGGGCGTACCGCTCCCGCTGGGCCGGGGGCCAGGCGTCGGCCTGGGTGGGGCAGGGGATGGCGGCCTCCAGGGTCACCCCCGGGCGGGTCTCCCGCAGGCGGAGGACGGCCTCGCAGAAATAGAGGTCACACCCCAGGGCCATGCCGCAGAGAAAATGGCGGTACCCCTCCTCGTAGGCGGCCTCCGCCGCGTCCGCGATGCGCCGTTTCAAAGACACGCACCGGGGGTCCGCCTCTGCATAGCCCCAGGGGAGCTTTGCCGGGCGGTGCCCGGTGAAGCAGCAGGAGATCTGCCTTGCCCGCACAGAACCGCCTCCTCTCCGTTTCATCTTCCTCCCAGTATAGAACACTTGTTTCTGTTTGTAAAGAGCTTTTTAACATGGGTCGTGATAATTGGATAGGGCACAGGCTGTATTTTGTACATATCAGTCTTTTGACAGGTGCAAAAATCAGGCCGGGGAGGGTAAAAATCCCTCTCCAGTCTGGTTTTTGTGTCTTTTTGCCGTCTGGCGGACAGATGGCGTCTAGTGCCATGTGCAGGAACCCAACAGGCGCAGGATACTTTACAACAAAACGGCTATCCTGTTGTAAAGCCGGAAGTAAAGCCAGAAGGAGGGAACGAGATGGCCGGAATCCTGTATCCCCACAACGAGGAGGCATACCAGTCTGCCGCGGCGATGCCGGCCGTGTACGGCAAGGCCGCAAAATTTCCAGAGGAAATAATAAAAGCGCCTGCCCGTGGCCCAAAGGCAAGCGCCCGTTATCTGTTTATGTTCTCTAAAAAAGTTTTACATCAGTACCCATACCGCTTCCGGTATTTCAGCAGCAGTGCTGCCGCCATCACCGTCCCCAGCAGCTCGGCCACAGGTGTCGCCAGCCACACGCCGGTGACGCCGCCCAGCAGGACGGGCATGAGCTGAATGCTGGCGACCGTGAACAGGAATGACCGGGAGAAGGCCAGCACGGCGGACACCACACCGTTGGACAGGGCGGTGAACATACCGCTGGCAAAGACGTTCAGCCCCACGAACAGCAGAGCGATGGAGCACAGGCGGTTTCCCGTCACCGCCAGATCATACACCGGGCTGTCCGGCCGGGTGAAGATGCCCACCAGGGGGACGGTTGCCAGAATGGAGATTACCGTACAGAGGACGGATGCCCCGACGATGAATTTGACGC
>NZ_CAJULS010000148.1 GCF_910587525.1 uncultured Oscillibacter sp.
AAATCAGAGCCGCTGAAAGCGGCCTGCTGCAGCTTACACACCGCAGTATTTAAAAGGAATCATGATTCTTTTCAAGATATCTAGAGCAGTTCTCTGAAATAGCAATAAGGGAAGAAATATGGTAAAATAGCATCGGGGTAAGGAAGATGCTGCATAATGAAGCGGGGAATTTGCCGGTAGAAGCATATGAGAAAACGCACGAGGCAATCTATCAAGCCTCACAAACTTGTTTGGCCTGGGTGGGGGCATTCAATAGAAAACGTGTTTGCGTCAGTATCGACGCAAACACGCTTTCTGTCTTAAGTTTTAGCAGGCAGTGGGAGGAAACGCATCTTTAAGCGAAATTTTGTATTCGTATGGCTCTTTACTTGCCCTCTCCCCTGATCGAGGCAGCGATGGCATCAGCCAGAGCATCGATCTCCGATTCATTATCGGCCTTGAGGGAAGAGGTAACAGTCATCTCCTCGTCCAGAACGGTCATGTTTTTCAGGCTTTCGATCTCCTCCTTCATCAGTGCGCCAGAGCGGGGTGCCCAAGAGCCGCTACCCATGATTGCAACGGTGCGCTTCTGGAGGTTCAGGGCTTTCATGTCCGTGAGGAAATTGTGCATGGGCGGGAAAATGCCCAGGTTGTAGGTAACGGAGGCCAGCACCAGGTGGCTGTATTTGAACAGATCGGAGATCAGATAGCTGACATGGGTGGAGGACACGTCATACAGCCTGGTGTTGGTGACGCCCCGGGCGGTGAGCTTGGCGGCCAGAACCTCGGCGGCGGCCTCGGTGTTGCCGTACATGGAGGCATAGACGATCATGACGCCCTTTTCCTCCGGCTCATAAGTTGCCCAATGGGTGTATTTGTCGATAATGTAGCCCAGATCCTTGCGCCACACCGGACCGTGGAGAGGACACAGGAACTTGATGTTGTCCAGCCCCACGATGCTGGCGGCCTTGTTCAGCAGGGCCACCACCTGGGGGCCGTACTTGCCCACGATGTTGGTGTAGTACCGGCGGGCGTCGTCGATCCACTCCCGGTCAAAGTCAAATTCATCGGCGAAGAGCTTACCGTCCAGGGAGCGGAAGGAGCCAAAGGCATCGGCGGAGAAAAGGACGCCGTTGGTGGTGTCGAAGGTCACCATGGCCTCCGGCCAGTGGACCATGGGGGCGTAAACGAAGGCCGCCGTGTGCTTGCCGAAGCACTTGGTGTCCCCTTCCTTGACCTCTTCAACCTGATTGGGGTCCAGGCCGAAGCCGAACTGGTTCAACAGCGTGACCGCCTTGGGGGTGGTGATGATCTTCACGTTGGGCCAGCGAAGGAGAATCTCCTCAATGGACGCGGCGTGGTCCGGCTCCACGTGGTTGATGACCATATAATCCAGGGGTCTGCCGTTCAGCACAGCCTTGACGTTGGCGATGAACTGCCGGCCCACCGCCCAGTCTGCGGTGTCGAAGAGAACGGTCGTCTCGTCCAGCAGGACATAGGCGTTGTAGGATACGCCGTGGTACAGGGGATGGATGTTCTCAAACAGGGCCAGCCGGTGCTCGTCCGCGCCCACCCAGTAGAGGTCGTCTGTGACCATACGGTAATTATACATATAGGATCTCCTCCTTTATTATTCTGTTAGAATGGTTACGCCTCAATTTCGATGAAGCTGTCCACAGTCTCGCCGCAGTGGGGGCAGGTCCAGCCCTCGGGCAGGTCCTTGAAGGCGGTGCCGGGCTTGACCTCGTTCTCCGGGTCGCCCTGCATGGGATCGTACTCGTGGCCGCAACCGTTGCAGACATACAGCTTCCGGGGCTGATAGACCTTTTTGGGGGCCATCCGCTTCATCTTCACCATGGGCGGCGCAGGCTGTTTCTCCCCGGTGTCCAGGGCGGCGGTGAGCAGGGGCAGGATTTCCATCACATCTCCCACGATGCCATAGTCGCAGTTTTTGAAGATTTTGGCATTGGGGTTGGTGTTGATGGCAACAATGCAGGAGGCGTCCTTGATGCCTTTCAGATGCTGGATAGCGCCGGAGATACCGCAGGCGATATAGAGGTTGCCCTTGAATTTCTGACCGGACATGCCCACATAGCGGTTGATGGGCACATATTTCAGTGTCTCAGCCACGGGACGGCTGGATCCTACAGCCGCGCCGGCAGCTTTCGCCAGGTTCTCGATCAGCTTCATATTCTTCTTCTCCCCAATGCCCTGTCCGGCGGAGACCACCCGCTCAGCCTGAGTGATGGGGGTATCCATGGGGATGCCCACGGTGAAGTCATGGCCGTCCTTTTTCAGGTTGGCCACCAGGGCTTCCACCTTCTCCTGGGCGGTGCCGTCCTTGAAAATCAGGCGCTTGCGGGCTCCGGTTTCTGGGCCCTTCTGCTGGGCGGGGGCGGCGGAAGTGTCCTTGGCCGCCTTGCCCAGAATGTGGGAGGCGATGACCACCCGCTGAATTTCGTTGGTGCCCTCATAGATGGTGGTGATCTTGGCGTCGCGGTAGAACCGTTCCACCTCCATGCCCTTGATATAACCGCAGCCGCCAAAGATTTGCAGGGCGTCGTTGGTGACCTCCAGGGCGATGTCAGAGGCGTACTGCTTGGCCATGGCGGACTCCATGCCGTATGGAGCATGGGCCTGCTTCAACTCGGCGGCAGAGTAGACCAGGAACCGGGCGCAGCGCAGCTTGGTAGCCATATCGGCGATTTTGAAAGCCACGTTCTGCTGCTGGCAGATGGGTTTGCCGAACTGAACGCGCTCCTTGGAGTACTCCACGGCGGCCTCATAGGCCCCTTGGGCGATGCCAAGCGCCTGGGCCGCGATGCCGATGCGGCCGCCGTCCAGGGTGGACATGGCAATCTTGAAGCCCTGGCCCTCTTTGCCTAGGAGATTTTCCTTGGGAACCTTGACGTTATTAAAGTTCAGCTGGCAGGTGGCGGAGGAACGAATGCCCATCTTGTCATAGTGCTCCTCAAAGGTAAAGCCCTCCCAGCCTTTTTCCACAATCAAGGCGGAGATACCCCGGGTGCCGATGCCGGGCGTGGTGACGGCAAAGACTACATAGGTGTCAGCCTGACCGCCGTTGGTGATGAAAATTTTCTCACCGTTCAGGAGGTAGTGGTCCCCCATATCCTCGGCGGTGGTCTCGGTTCCGCCGGCGTCGGAACCGGCGTTAGGCTCGGTCAGGCCGAAGGCGCCCACTTTTTTGCCGGAGCACAGGTCAGGCAGGTACTTTTTCTTCTGTTCCTCATTGCCGAAAGCGTAGATGGGGTAGGTACCCAGAGAGGTATGGGCCGACAAAATCACGCCCACGCCGCCGTCCACCCGGGCCAGCTCCTCCACGGCGATGGCATAGCTCAGGGCGTCTGCCCCGGCGCCGCCGTACTCTTTTTCGTAGGGCAGGCCCATCAGGCCCAGCTCACCCATCTTCTTGACCACCTCGGTGGGGAACTGGTTGTTCTGGTCCAGCATGAAAGCAATGGGCTTTACCTCAGTTTCGGCAAATTCCCTTACCTTGGCCCGCAGCTCCTCATGCGCCTGTGTGGTTTGATACAGCATACAGATACTTCCTCCTCTATATTAAAGTTCTTGGAACATTGCGCTCAGTGGCGTTTTGCGTAGCTCTTTGTCCAGCGCTTTCTGGATGCGGGACAGCTCTTGGCACATACCGCAGTTCTCTGGCTGCCGGTTTTCGCACCGGTAACCAGGCCGCTGGCAGCGGTTGACAAAAGCAGGGTCTCCAAGTGCCAGAAACAAGTCCCGCAGATACAGCTCTTCGCAGGACCGCCGGATCAGATAGCCTCCACTGGATCCCCGACGGCTGGACACCATGCCGGCGGCATGGAGCCTCTTCAGTATTTTTAGTGTAACAGCCTTGGACATGTGTTCCTTTTCAGCAATTGCTGCGGCGGAAAGCTGCCCCTCCAGATACAGGGCCCGGAGGATACGCAGAGCATAGTCCATTTCCCGGGTCAGCAGCAATCGGATCACGCTCCTTTATAGAGTACCTTTTTGGTATATTATAGCAGTTTTGTTTGTTTTGTCAATACGTATCAGAAAAAACTCGTATTTTTTGGCAAAACGACAGAAATATCCCTGACTAAAGCTAGATAGTGTCTACTAGAAATTGCTGGATATCCCGTCTGTTTCCAAATTTGTAGGTATTTAAGAGATTTTGCGCATTTTCCCAGACAGAGCGTGTTCGAAGAGTTGTTAATCATAAGTGGATTTGCACAAATCAGCTCTATGATACCTGAGAAAATAGGCCAAAAGCATAGTGGCAACACCGCACAAAGCAAATGTGCATGGGATAAAAATGTGGTAAAATAGGGACATGAATAAACAGATAAGTCTGTCGGGCCTGATGGACGAACTGTCGCAGACGCGGACAAAGAAGAAAAAATTTTTGTAGCAGATGGATCGCCTGATTCCATGGGGTAAATGGGTGGAAGAAATTAGGGCGTGCCAGAATTTCATCCAGCGTTTCCTGCTGGCAGACCAATTCCTCCGGGGTAGCGCAGTAGGGCAGAACGCACTGGGCGGCGATTATGTACTCGTCACACTCGTGCCCGTCCCAGAGCCGCCGCTGTTCCCGGTCAAGGCTCCGCTCGGTGCGCTTGGCCAGCTCCCAGAAATCGTCCGGGGTAGTGGCGTCCTCATAGGTCAGCTTGCGGCTATATCTCTTGATGGTGATCTCCATTGTGTTGTCCTCATATAGTTGCAGCGAGCCGAAATATCGGTATAATAGAAGGATGTCGTATCAAGGCTCGTTCCAGAACGGAAAGGAGCTTCACACTATGTCAGAAAAAAGATGGGACAATAAAGGAAGGATATTAAGGATTGGAGAGAGCCAGAGAAAAGACGGGAGATACGCATATAAATATGTAGACGCATTCGGCAAGCCGCAGTTTGTGTACTCATGGAAACTGGTAGCCACGAGGACCACGTTATGGGCAAGCTGAACGCAGAACGGTTTGCGAAGCTGTCCGA
>NZ_CAJULS010000149.1 GCF_910587525.1 uncultured Oscillibacter sp.
GACCACCGAGATCTACACTCTTTCCCTACACGACGCTCTTCCGATCTGGCTTCACGGTAGGTTTTCCGGTCCATCACATATCCTCCTTCAGCATCTGCCGCAGCCGCTCCCGGCCGCGGGCCAGGCGGGTGCCCACCGTGGCGGCGGGCAGGCCCAGCGTCTTTGCGATCTCTTTGATGGAATACCCCTCGTAATAGTAGAGGTGGATGACAGCGCTGTACTTGTCCGGCAGCGCCCGGACAGCGGAGAGGAGATCGAGGGCGTCCTCCCGGGCCGCAGGCTCTCCCGCCTCCTCCAGGGGGAGGTTCCGGCGCTCCGCGCTGCGGCGGATGTCGCTGGAGCGGTGGAGGGTGGCCCGGATGAGCCACGCCTTCTCATGCTCGGCGTCCCGGAACACGGGGCGGGCGGTCAGCAGCTTTAAGAACACTTCCTGCACGGCGTCCTCCGCGTCGGCGGGGGAGCCCAGCCGGGAGGCGGCCAGGTGCAGCAGCATGGAGCTGTACTGTTCCACCGCGCGGGAGATGATTTCATCGGTACCAAATGAAACCACGTTCTCAACTCCTTTCACCCATAACACGAGCGGGAACCGGGATATTTTTCAGCCGGGGAGAAAATCTGCGAAAAAAATCCCCCGCCTTCCAAACAGTATACCATACTGTCCGGCAGACGGGGCGTTGTTTTATTTTTCCGCCGAGATGCAAACGGCGTGGCAGATGCCGGGGATGGACTCCCCCTGGAAGCTGGAGGTGGGGGAGAGCAGGGCCCCGGTGGGGGCAAAGACGATTTTTTTCCACCTGCCCCGCCGCATCTCCGTCAAAAGATACCCGTTGAGCACGGAGGCGGAGCAGCCGCAGCCGGAGGCCCCGGCGTGCATGTCCTGGCCGTCCCGGTCGTAGAGCAGCAGTCCGCAGTCCTGGAAGTTATCCCCCAGCTCCACGCCGCTTCGTGAGAAGAAGTCCCGGACAATGCCGTGGCCCAGCTCTCCCAGATCGCCGGTGATGATGAGGTCGTAGTCTTTGGGGCCGGTGCCGGTGTCCCGGAAGAAGGCGGACAGGGTGTCGTAGGCGGCGGGGGCCATGGCCGCGCCCATGTTGTTGGGGTCGGAGATCCCCTTGTCCACGATCTTGCCGCAGGTGACGTGGGTGATATAGGGCCCGGGGCCCTCCCGGCCCAGAATGGTGCAGCCGGAGGCGGTGGCGGTCCACTGGGCGGTGGGGGTCCGCTGGCTGCCGTAGGGCACCGGCATCCGGTACTGCCGCTCGGCGGTGCAGAAGTGGGAGGAGGTGACGGCGGCGGTGCGCTCTGCAAATCCCCCGTCGATCAGCATGGCCGCCAGGGACAGCGACTCCCCCATGGTGGAGCAGGCGCCGTACAGCCCGTAGAAGGGGATGCCCAGCTCCCGCAGGCCGAAGGAGGAGCCGATGCACTGGTTCAGCAGGTCCCCCGCCAGAATATAGTGGATGTCCTTGGGTTTCAGCCGGGCCTGGTCCAGCGCCCGCTGGACCACTCTTTTCTGCATGGCGGACTCCGCCTTCTCCCAGGTCTTCTCCCCGAAGAAGGAGTCCTGGCTCAGCTCGTCGAAGTACCCGGACAAGGGTCCCTGGGCCTCGAACTTGCCGCCGATGTTGGCGAAGGAGAGCACGGAGGGCGGGGCCCCCAGGGCAATGGTCCGCTGGCCGGTTCGTTTTTCATTCATGGAAAGCCACCTCGGTCTGATGGATTTTCCATAGGGTGCCCGAAACGGGAAATTTTAGTCATTCTCCTGCGGGGCCTGCGGCTTTGGAAAGACGCGCAGAGCGGCGCCGTCGTCCCTGAGATACAGCTCCTCGCAGTCCCGCTGGGCCTGAATCAAAATCCGTATGGCCCGCTCGGTCTCCCGGCAGAGATGCAGATACATTTCCTGATAGTCTGGCATAGTTTCTCTCCTCTCTATATGGGCATTATTGCCTATAACGCTTAATCTATATTATAGGCAATAATAGAGATATGTCAAATGGGGGGAGGGAAGTTCCGGTGATTTCCTATGAGCGGCTGTGGGCGACGATGGAAGCCCGGGGCGCCACCACCTATACCCTCCAGGTGAAAGGGGGCATCAGCAGTTCCACTGTCCGGCGGCTGAAGGCGGGAGAGTCCGTCTCCACCAACACCCTGGACGCCCTGTGCAGAATTCTGGACTGCGGCATTGCCGATATTATTCAATATACGCCGGACGGGAAATAGCACGGGGAGCAGGGCTTCCCGTGCTATTTGTGGAAAAACGGTGAAATAGAATAAAAAGGTTACAGATTAAGCGGGAGAGCACAAGGGGGGCGGCGCAGTCCTGCGGTTTCCGGACCGCTGAACGCTTTCTGCCGCTTTGGGATACTGCGCCTGTCATGACCATGATGATTTGATGAATGGGAGAAGAGTGGCTTTATGGATCAAAAGGACTGGAGAGCCGTCTGGGAACAGGAGGAGCGCGTGGCGCGTATCCACGGCTGGGACTTCTCCCATATTCACGGGAGATACGAGGCGGAAAGCGACTTGCCGTGGAATTATGGGGAGTTGGTCAGGTACTATCTGAAAAGCGATCTGAATATCCTGGACTATGACACGGGCGGCGGTGAATTTCTGCCTGAACATGCAGCGGATCATCGACAGGGACGGCGTTATCCAGGGAACCATTCACCGGTATTTGATGATTGCGAAGAAATAAGGGCAGCGGGCCGTTATCCATGGCAGATGACGGCCCGCTGATCGTTTTGGGGAAAGGGCCGAAAAGCGGCGAGGGTTTCCGGCCGCGCCGCCGGCGGCAGCCCCTTGCATTGCAGCGGGACCTGTGGTATAATTCGACATGGAAAACAAAAATGCGGCAGCTTGCGGGTGTTGGAGCACCCGCAAGCCTGCGCAGGTGTTGCTGCCACCTACACAACGGCCCGAGGGCCGCACCGCATGAGATATTATATGACATTCCGGCCCTTTTCGCAAGGGGCGGGTTTTGCCGTTATATTCGTTGCGTTTGTGCCGCATAAGGAGTTTTGCTTCTTACGCTGTGTAGGCTTCTGCCCTGCACGGCGTTTTGCTTTCACCCGGCCCCCGGAGACGCTGCGGTGGAAAAACCTTTCGCAAAAGCTACACGCCCCACGCCGGAAAGACCCATCAAAATGATCACAAGGGGGAACCTGAAATGCTGAACAGGAAAAAGGGTGAGATCATGGAACGCATCGGGGAGGTCATGGAGGACGGCCTGCCGGGGAAAGGGTTCCGGAGCTGGAAGATGCTGGCCGCCGCGGCGCTGATTTTTGCGGTTCTGGCGGGACTTTTGTACCTGTCGTGGAGCCGTCAAAGCCAGCTGCGCCGGCAGCTGGAGCAGCAGACGGCCCAGATCGAGCGTCAGAATCAGCTGATCGAAGCGCTGGAGGACAAAAAAGAGGCCTCCCAAAAATCGATTCCGGTTATCACCAGTGAGACGTTAAAAAGTCAGATCAGCTCCCTCCAGGAGCTGGTTACCCAGGAGTACATCTACACCAACGCCGACCGGCGGACCGATAACGTCAAGTGGCTCTTCGGCTGGACAAGGCCCTTCAGCGGCACCAGCCTGCTGGTCACCTACGACGGGTCCATCAAGGCGGGCATTGACCTGAGCGAGGTGCAGGTCGATGTCGACGAGGAGGCGCGCAAAATTACCATCACCCTGCCTCCGTCCAGGATCATGGACAACAGCATTCCCCAGGAGAGCATCACCGTTCTGGAAGTCAAAAACGGCCTCTTCAACGAGGTGACCTTTGACGACTACAATACGTTTATCAGCGAGCAGAAAATCCTCATGGAGAACAAGGCTGTCGAGCGGGGAATTCTGGAAAAGGCATCTGAAGAGGCGAAAAGAGCCCTTGAGGCATTTCTGGCCCCTCTGCCCGGTATCACAGGGGAGGACGCCTACACACTTGAAATCAAATGATTGCACTGGGGCCCTGCTTTCAGCGAAAGCAGGGCCCCAGCTTTTTTACCCCCGCCCCAGACGGCACCGCTCCAGGAATGCCCCGAACAGCTGACTTCCCAGCCCGCCGGGCAGCCGCTCCGGGTGCCACTGGACGCCCCACACCGGCAGCGTCCGGTGCTCCAGCGCCTCCGTCACGCCGTCCGGCGCCCACTGGACGGCCTCCAGCCCCTGCCCCAGCCGGTCCGTGGCCTGGTGATGGGCGCTGTTGACCACAGCGTACTTCCCGCAAATTTTGCTGAGAAAGGAAGGCACCGTGCGGACAGGGTGCAGGCGGTCCGTGCCGTCCACAGCCCCGTGTCCCGGCAGGTCCTGGACCAGCGTGCCGCCGAAAAAGACATTGATGGACTGGAGTCCCCGGCAGATTCCCAAGACCGGTGTTCCCGCGGCGGTAAACCGCTCCAGCAGAACAAACTCCGCCGTATCCCGCTCCGGCTCCAGATTTCTGGAGGCGGTGTTGGGCTGGCCGTACCGCCAGGGCTCCAGATCGCCGCCGCCGGGCAGCAGCAGTCCGTCACAGGCCGCAGCCTCCTCCGGAGCGCCGGAGAAAACCGCCCGTCCACCGGCGGCCTCCACCGCCCGGCGGTAATTGGCGTACCGCTCCTCCCCGCCAAGAATGAAAATCGCACAGGTCATATCCGATCCTCCCGATCAATTTTGATATAGAATTCTATGCAGGGACGATCCGGGGCTTGCAATGTGGGAAAATCTATGGCATAATACCTTTAGAATTTGGAGATGTACCCAATTGGTTGAAGGGTCCGCACTCGAAAACGAGTGACCACTTCGGAACGGCCTTTCTGAAAAACCTTGATTTCTCAAGGCTTTTGGGGTATCATTAAAATGAAAACTTTTGTAGTTCTCTCCATCAGTTCTCTCCTTTTTCCGGGGTGCTTTTTGAGGACTGATGTTGCGAAAAATACACGCAGCGGTATCGAAGTGGTCATAACGGGGCTGAC
>NZ_CAJULS010000150.1 GCF_910587525.1 uncultured Oscillibacter sp.
GCTCGGTGACGGTGACCAGCATGATGTTCATGATGCCGATGCCGCCCACCAGCAGCGAGATGGCGGCGATACCGCCCAGCACCAGGGAGATCATGCCCATCTGCTCGTTCATGGACTGCTGCCACTGGTTGTCGGAGTCCACCCAGAACCCGCCGGTGGACTCGTCCACCAGGCCCTTCAAAAAGCCCTGGATGCGGCTGGTGGCCTCCTGCACGGACTCGCCGTCCTTGGCCTTGACGATAAAACTCTCCATGGCCTCGCCCCCCATGACCCGGCGGGCGGTGTAGGGCAGGATAATGATGTTGTCGATAAAGCTGCCCTGGGCGTCGGCCCCGGTGAGACGGGGGGCATAGACGCCCACCACGTCAAAGCTCTGGCCGTTGAGCTGGAGCTTCTTTCCCACCGGGTCGGCGGAGCCGAAGAAGGTCTCCGCCGCCTGAGAACCCATGACGCACACCTGGTTATAGCGGCTTACGTCCAGCTCGGAAATGTCCCGGCCCTTCATGACGGTCAGATTGTTGCAGATGCTGTACTGGTCGCTGCCGTAGTAGATGTCCGGCCTCCGCTGGCCGGTCTGGGTCTCCCAGTCGTACTGGAAGTTGTCGGAGTTTTTGGTACCATAGACCACCGTGGCTTGGCAGCGCGCCTCCGGCGTCACGCCCACCACGTACTTCGTAAGGCTCTTGCAGTAGTCGTACAGGTCCGGGAAGTAGTCCTTGCCCGCACTGACCCAGTTGCCGTTGGCGTCCTCCACGTACATATAGCTGTAAATCTGCACATTGATCTTGTTGCTGCCCATGGCGGAGTACTGCTCCATGGTCTTGGCCGTGTAGCCGTTCATGGTGGCCACGATGGTCATGACGGCGGCGATGCCGATGATGACGCCCAGCATAGTGAGTATGGACCGGCCCTTTTTGCCCACGATAGACTTCCAGGCCATCTTGACCGCTTGGCGGATATTCACAGCCAGTCCACCTCCTGTTCCCTGTCCTCCACAATCTTGCCGTCCTGGAGCCGCACGCAGCGGCGGGCGGTGGCGGCGATGCCGTTGTCGTGGGTGATGAGGATGATGGTACTGCCCTCCTTGTTCAGCTGCTGGAGGAACTGCAGCACCTCCTGGCCCGTGCGGGAATCCAAGGCGCCGGTGGGCTCGTCGGCCATGATGATGGGGGGATGGGTGGCGATGGCCCGGGCGATGGCCACCCGCTGCTGCTGGCCGCCGGACATCTCCGTGGGCCTGTGTTTCACGCGGCCGGAGAGCCCCACCCGCTCCAGGGCCTCCATGGCCAGGTCATAGCGGTCGTCGGCGTTGATGCCCTGATAGATCAGGGGCAGCTCCACGTTCTCCAGCACCGTCAGGCTCTGGATCAGGTTGTACTGCTGAAAGATGAAGCCGATCTCCTTGTTGCGAATCAGGCTCAGTTCCTTGTCCGTCAGCTCGCGGACGTCGGTGCCCTCCAGGTAGTAGTCCCCACGGGTGGGGATGTCCAGACAGCCCAGCACGTTCATCATGGTGGATTTACCGGAGCCGGACTGGCCCACAATGGCCACGAACTCCCCCGGGTCCACCGTCAGGGACACCCCGTCCAGGGCGCGGACCTCGCTCTCCAGGCCCTCGCCGTAGATCTTGTAGACGTCCCGCAATTCTACCAAATGTGCCATGCGATCACCAGCCGTACATGGACTGCATCTGAGTAAAGACCTCAGTGCCCTCTTCCACGCCGGAGCGGATCTCCACGTTGTAGTTGTCGGAGATGCCGATCTCCACCGGCACAGCCCAGTAGCCCTCGGGAATCTGTTCGTCCACCATGACGTTCTCCACGGCATTGTCCGGCTTGCTGCCGGAGACGTAGACCACCTGCAGCGTCTCCCCCTCCTCTGTGGACACAGTGCGCACGCACTGGAGGGGCAGGATCAGGCAGTTGTCGTTCTCGCTGGCGGTGAGGCTGTAATCCAGGTAGCTGTTGACCTGGATGGTGCCCTCGCTGTTGTCGGCGGAGATGGTGACGGGGTACGTGGCCACGCCGTTGTTGACGGTGGAGGACATACTGACCGTCTCCACTATGCCCATGGCGGGGTTGCCCCACTGGTTCAGATCCACCATCATGCCGGGCTTGATGTAGCTGATGTTCCGCTCGTCCACGTTGGCGGAGACGGTGATGGTGGAGGTGTCGGAGATGGTGACGATGGTGGTGTTGGCGGCGATCTCGGCTCCGGGCTGGACGGTGAGGCCGATGACCATGCCGTCGATGGGGGCCACGGCCTTGCAGTTGGCCAGGTTCTTCTCGGCGGTCTCCAGCTCCTCCCGGGCGGTCTCCAGATTCTGCTGAATGGTGAAGAGCTCGCTCTCGCTCTCCTCGCCGTCGATGACCACCAGCACCTGTCCGGCGGAAACCTGGAGGTAGTCCACCAGACCGCTGGAGATCACAGTGCCGCTGACGGTGGAGTTGAGGTCGCCGGTGCGGTAGTACTCCAGCTTCCCCGGCTCATAGGGGTAGACGGTCTCGCCGCCCACATTGACAGTGGCGGAGGCCGCCATCTCAGCGGTGAGGGCTCCCTCGTTTTCCAGAATAATCTCCGCAGAGAAGAGCTTGGAGCCCTCCGCGGTGATGCGGCTGACCATATGTACCGCTTCGATCCGGCCGGGGATGGTGCTCATCAAAGCGGGGACGGACACGTCCACTGTCTGTCCGGCGTACAGCTCCCCGGCGTAGGCGTAGCTGTAATATTGGGTCAGACGCAGGCGGGTGTCGTCCGCCAGTACCGCCACCTTCTGCCCCTTGGTGATGGAGTCTCCGGGGTTCAATGTGACAGTCTCCAGCAGCTTTCCGGGATAGAGCGCGGAGAGGTTCAGTCCCGCGATGTCCTTCTCTGCCTGATTCAGCTGCTTCTGGTAGCCCTCCAGATTGCTGCGGGCTTTTTGCACAGCGGTCTCCGCCGCCGGGCTGTCGATGGTGAAAAGCGGCGTTCCAGCGGTAACCATATCCCCCTCCGCCACCAGCACGTCCAGCACGGTGCCCGCAGTGGTGAGCGTGATCGTCTCACTGCTTTTGGCCTTTGCAAGGCCGCTGCCGTCCACAATGGAGGTAATGGAACCGTACTGCACCACGTCGGTGATAATCTCGCTCTCCCCCTCCTGCTTGCCGCCGAGGACCTTGTACAGGATTCCCCCGATAACGGCCAGCACCAGCAGAAGGATCACCAGACGGACGATCTTCCGCCGCTTCTTCCGGGGCATGGCCTTCCACTTCTCTTTCAGCGGCACCTTGGCGGGTGCGCTCTCCGCCGCCTGAACATCCGCCGTCTCCGTTCCCTGGGCCTGGGACAGCTCCTCGCGCTCTTTCACTTCTGCCATGTTTTTCTCCTTTTCCGTGGTCCTGTAAACTGTATTATCCATGATAGTACAGTCAGCCCCATAATGCAATAACAAAATGGTTACAAATTTATACATCTATTAAGACGTAGAATTGGCAAAAAAGTTTCCGAAAAAAGGAGGATGGAAAAAATTTTTTTGATATTCTCAAAAACACGGCAGCGAAACCGGTTTCCGGTAGAAAGCCCGGAGATCCAATGGATCTCCGGGCACAGCTTATCGAAAAAAGTCTTTTCGCTAAGCTGTGCAAGTTTTCAGAACTTTAAAAAGTTCTGAAAACTCCTGATCGCAATCGTGCGGGAAACCCTTCCTGGGTTTCCCGCACACACCCTTCCTTCCCGCCGAATCGGCTTTCAGGTTTTCTGACGGACTAAGAGCCCGGATATCCAATGGATCTCCGGGCTCTTGGGCCACACCATATTTACAGGTGTTCCGTCACCTGCTGCGCTTCAAAAACTCACACACCAAGCGGTAGACTCGCTCCGTAGAAGCTACGCCCAGCCGCTCCCGGGGAGAGTGGATATCCCGCAGTTCCGGCCCCAGGGACACAGCGTCCAGGCCGGGAAGCTTCTCGATGAACAATCCACACTCCAGACCGCCGTGGGTAGCCTCGATGACGGCATCTTTGCCGGTATGATCCCGATAGACCTCCATCAGCCGCCGGCGCAGGAGGGAATCCCGCTGGTACTGCCAGCCGGGGTAGTCGCTCCGCGCCTCCGCCGTACCGCCGCCGGTCTCGATAATGGCCCGCACCCGTTGGCACAGCTCCGCCTTCTGAGAGGCAATGCAGGAGCGGATAGAGACTGTCAGATGCACTCCGTCCTCCTCCATCCTCATGACGCCCAGATTTAAAGAGGTCTGCACCAGACCGGGGAAATCCACATTCATGGCCTGGACACCCTGGGGCAGGATCAGCAGCGTCCGCAAAAGGCGGCCGGTGTCCTCCGGAGAGAGCGCTGTCTCCAACGCAGTCTTCTCACAAACAAGGCTTACGCCCTCGTCGCGGCCAGCGTACTCATTTTTGAGAATCCCGTCAAACTCCTTGATAAAGGCCTCGAACACTGCCTCCCGCCCTGCCGGAACAGCAATTCTGGATTCGCTGTAGGGACAGATAACGTTATCGAACTTTCCGCCCCGGATGTCCGCCAGACGCAGGCCCGGTACACGCTCCATTGCGCTGTAAAGCGTCCGGCCCGCCAGAACGTTGGCGGAGGCCCGGCCCTTGTCGATCTCCGCACCGGAGTGGCCCCCCTGGAGGCCGGAAATGGTCACGGCATAGCCCGTCTCCCCTGTTAAGGACCGCTGCGCACCAGGGAGCATACAGTCCATCCGCACGCCGCCGGCGCAGGAGACAGTGAAAATTCCCTCCTCCTCGGAGTCCAGGTTGAGGAGCTGGCGGCCCTTGAGGTCGGAGCAGTCCAGGCCAAAGGCGCCAGATCGGAAGAGCACACGTCTGAACTCCAGTCACCATACGGAATCTCGT
>NZ_CAJULS010000151.1 GCF_910587525.1 uncultured Oscillibacter sp.
AAAAATAGGTGGTGCCAACATCTGAGACACACTCTCCTGAGTGTGTCTCTTCTTTGTTACTATTTGTATTCCTTTTGTGATGAATTCCGACATTCCCAATGCTAAAATATAGCAAAGGAGGGGAGAGCGATGACTGGAAAAGACGTGGGACTGCGCCCGCCCTGCCGCCGTTGTGGGATCGATGTACAGTCTCCTGCTGCCGGGACAGGAGACCATATGAAGAAAAGGATTACCCTGTGGATACTGGTGCTCACCTTGGGACTCACGGCCTGCGGGCAGAGAGGAGAGATGCCGCCGGAGGAAGCGCCTCCGGCACTGGAGGTCCAGGCGCCGGAACAGTCTGGGGAGAGCGTGAGACTGTCCCGGCAGATCATGTCTGAGGAGGAGTTGGAGTACACCAATCGGGAGGACTGCTCCAACGGCTTCGTTCTGGCGGAGCGAGAGGAAGATGGAGCGCTTTTTCTGGAGTTCACCCGCCCGGATGCACCGGACTTTTCCCTGCGCATCAGCCAAGACCTGACAGAGGCGTTGGCGGAGTACCAGGGGAGGACCATGACGCTGGAGCGGGTGGAGACGCCTAATGGAACCCTCTATGACTGGTATGTCTCCGCGGGTTACGGTGGATTGGTGTCCGGGTATAGCATGCCTTTCTGGGTGGATTTCACTGGGGACGGTCAGCCGGAGCTGGCGTGGCTGCGGCACGGATCTGGGACCGGCTTTCATGAGAGCGTCTGTACAGTCTACAACATCAGCGGCCAGGGGGAAATCATCCCCCTTGTGGAGCCCTGGGAAGAGATGGCTGCCTCCATCACCGTGGAGCCCCAGGACTGGGAAGACGGATATATCCGCAGCCTTGTGACAGACTGCCAGGGACAGACCTATACGGCTTGGCAATGGGTTCAGGAGGAGGTCTGGCGGGATTGTTCTTACTGGCCGGGAAAGAGCGGATGGGCCAGCCTGGAGATCGACCAGGAGCGGTGTACCCTAGAGGCTGTGATGCTCTTTGGTCTGGAGGTGCCTCATATGTTTGGTGCATATATGGGCGGGCTGCGCACAGAGTTAGCCTATGACGCAGAGCAGGGTGCCATTATCCGCTCCGGGCCCATTGCGGTGTCTGTGGATGAAAAGCTGGAGCGGTAAGGAGGGCGCACCCCGGGGGTGCGCCTTTTCTGCCCTTGACAAGCCTTGATGATCTATGTATAATAAGCATAGATAACCAAGGTATGGAGGGAGGCACGGCATGAAGATCAACAAGAGTCTGATGAGCGGCAGCACCACTCTGCTGATCCTGTCCCTGCTGGCGGGAGAGGAGATGTACGGCTACCAGATGATCGTGGAGCTGGCGCGGCGGTCCAACCGGACCTTTGAGCTGAAGGAGGGGACGCTGTACCCCATCCTCCACGGCTTGGAGGCGGACAGGCTGGTGACGGTGCGGGAGAAGGAGGCCGACGGCCGGACGCGAAAGTATTAACGCAGCACCCGGAAGGGTCGGAGGGCCCGGGAGGAGAAAAAGGCGGCCTGGAAATACTTTGCGGAGCAGGTGGACGCTGTGGTGAACAGCGCATTCCTGGCGTGAGGCGGCCTATGCGGGATGAATTTCAGATCTGGGTGGATGCTGTGTGCGAGCAGGTCCGGTTCTGGCCGGACCGGAAGGGCATTGAAAAGGAGCTGCGCATCCATTACGAGGACCATTGCAGGGCGCTGGAGCGGCTGAACTACGAGCCGAAATTGGCGGCGGAGCGGTCCCTTCGGGCCATGGGAAACGCCCAGGAGGTGGGCTGGGCCCTGGACCGGATACATAAGCCCTGGCTTGGCTGGCTGTGGAAGTTCTCGGAGGGCACGCTGCTGATGCTGGTGCTGATTGTCCTGTGGCTGACTGTGTTCGCGGGCGGCGTCGAGCAGTTGATTTTCAGAACGCGGCAGCAGCTGGAGTGGACGGACCCGCCGGTGTGGGCGGACCATGTATCCCTGGAATGCGGGGAAGTCTATCTGGCCCCCGGAGAGGTGAGAGAGACCGGCGGGAATGTGGAGGCGGAGCTCCAGTTCTGGGTGAAGGTCCGGGAGCCGGTTCCGGATTTTCAGCCCTGGGAGCTGGAGGTGGCGGACAATCGAGGCGCCGTTTCCTTCCGGGAATGGGGAGACGGAAGGCGGCAGACGTCAGGTTATCTGGAGTGGGAGCGCGTGCCATATTGGGGTTGGACCCGGCAGCAGATGACCCTCCGGCTGATTCTGGACTACCGCCCGGACTGGGTGGAGGTCTCCGCGCCCGGCGGAGGCCGGGATTGGGTCCTGCGGGCGGAATGGGGGGAGGAGCTATGACGCTGAACCGAAAGGGAAAGACAGTTCGCAATTTGGCGTTCTGTGTCCTTCTGGGGGTTCTGCTTCACGCCTTGATGGGCTTTCCACCCTGCACCGTGAGGGCGATGTGCCGGCAGTTTCAGGCCAGCCGCCTTTTGGCGGGGGAGATCGAACCCCTGCATGTCCGGCATGAGCGGTACGGATACAGCGGCGACTGGGTCTATCGTGTCCGGACGTTTATTCTGGCCAAAAGCGGGGAGACGTACGCGTCCTTCCTGTACAGCCGAAACCTGCTGCAAAATGAGATCGACTACCATTACACTCCCAAAATTGAGCAGAACGCCCTCTGCGCGGCCTGGAATGGGACCATCTATGCCGCGGGTCCCTTTGCGGAGGCGGATTCCGCAATCCTGGAGATCGAGGCCGAGCTGCGGAACCGGGACAAGGTTCTCAAAAGCAAAACCTTTACAATTGCAGGAGAGCGCCTGGAGAACGAGGTGTTTGGATTTCCCTATTCCCTGGACATGCTCGGAGGGGGGCTTTCGGGCTGGGCCCCGGAGGATTTGCCGGATGAGCTGTCCCTATATAATATCGCCAGACTGTGGTACGGGGATTACTGGGATGAAGACGGAGGCCATGGCATACGCCACGCAGATCTTCCCTGTGTCCTCACGCTGTATGACGGGAGCGGGAGGGAGCTGGAGCGTTATGATCTGAGCATCGACAACTATGAGATTTTTTTCAGTTAAAGAGGAGGACGGTATCTCTCGATACCGTCCTCTTGTTGATTTCAGCAGTTCCACGTTCCCGTCCCAGAGGGGAAAGTTAAGCACTGACTGCGTGGCGTGTAAAAGCTCTTTTGGTTCCTTTTCCCTCGAGAAAAGGGGCTCAGCCCTTGAACTCCACATACAGCTCCCGCACCGCGTTGGGGTCTGCCGCGGCCTTGGGGGCCGCCGCGGGGGCCGCGGGAGCGGCCTGGGGCTCGTCGTGAGGGCCGTCCCTCCAGGCCAGGAACTTGGGGGCCACCTGGGGGAACAGGGCCAGGGAGAGCACGTCTTCGTCGCTCTTGGCGATATCCTTGAATTCCTCCCGGTACTTTTCAACCTCGGGCTGGAGCAGGTCCGCCGGGCGGCAGGTGATGACGTCCTCCGGCTTGATGCCGGCCAGCGCCCGGACCTCCTCGTTGACCTCGCCGGGAACCTGGCCGTACTCGCCCTTCAAAAGGCCCTTGGACTCCTTGGGGAAGGTCTTGTACTTGCCCACCACCACGTTCATGACGGCCTGGGTGCCCACGATCTGGCTGGTGGGGGTGACCAGCGGGGGATAGCCGAAGTCCTTGCGGACCCGGGGAATCTCCGCCAGCACGTCGTAGTACTTCTCCTCCTTGTTCGCCTGCTTCAGCTGGGAAATCAGGTTGGAGAGCATGCCGCCGGGCACCTGATAGAGGAGGGTGTTGGTGTCCACGTTCAGCACCTTCGGGTCCAGGCTGCCCTGTTCCTTGAGCTTCTGGGCGACCTTGCGGAAGTGGGCGGCGGCCTCGCTCATTTTGTTCAGGTCCAGCTTGGTGTCCCGGACGGTGCCCTGGAGGGTGGCCACCAAAGACTCCGTGGCGGGCTGGGCCGTGCCGTTGGCCAGGGGGCTCAGGGCCGTGTCCACAATGTCCACTCCGGCGTAGGCCGCCATGAGATACACCATGTCGCCGGTGCCGGTGGTGTTGTGGGTGTGGAGGTGGATGGGGATTTTCACGGTCTCCTTCAGCTTCTTCACCAGGGAATAGGCGTCCATGGGCAGCAGCAGGTTCGCCATGTCCTTGACGCAGATCACGTCCGCGCCCATCTGCTCCAGCTCCTTGGCCAGCTTCACGAAGTACTCCTCGCTGTGGATGGGGGAGATGGTGTAGCTCAGGGTGGCCTCCACCATGCCGCCGTACTTCTTGGTGGACTTGATGGCCTGCTCCAGGTTCCGCACGTCGTTCAGCGCGTCGAAAATCCGGATGATGTCGATGCCGTTTTCAATGGACTTGCGGCAGAAGGCGTCCACCACGTCGTCGGCGTAGTGCTTGTAGCCCAGGATGTTCTGGCCCCGGAAGAGCATCTGGAGCTTCGTGTTGGGCAGGGCCTTGCGGAGCTTCCGGAGGCGCTCCCAGGGGTCCTCGTTGAGGAAGCGCATGCAGGAGTCAAACGTCGCGCCGCCCCAGCACTCCAACGACCAGTAGCCGATGGAATCCAGCACTTCGCAGGCGGGGAGCATATCCTCAATCCGCATCCGGGTGGCCGCCTGGGACTGATGGGCGTCACGGAGGATGGTGTCGGTGATATACAGGGGCTTCTTAGATAAAAATTCCATAGCCATTTCAAATACCTCCTATCTATCAGCCAAACAGGGAGATCATCACGCCCGCCGCGATGGCGGAGCCGATGACGCCGGCCACGTTGGGGCCCATGGCGTGCATCAGCA
>NZ_CAJULS010000152.1 GCF_910587525.1 uncultured Oscillibacter sp.
GACCACCGAGATCTACACTCTTTCCCTACACGACGCTCTTCCGATCTACGACTTCCAGGCCGGCATGGGCGCCGAGGCCGTGAAAAAGCTCCTGCAGGATGTGGACCTGCCGGCCCTCTCCGCCCAGCTCCACGCAGAGCTGAAAGAGGCCTCCGGCCAGAAGAAGGCCCGGATCGTCAAGCGGCTGGAGGTGGTGGACGCCTTCTATATGTCTGGCAACAAGCCGGAGTGGATGGTCATCGACGTGCTGCCGGTGATCCCGCCGGAGCTGCGGCCCATGGTCCAGCTGGACGGCGGCCGGTTTGCCACGTCTGACCTCAACGACCTGTACCGCCGGGTCATCAACCGCAACAACCGCCTGAAGAGGCTCATCCAGCTCAATGCCCCGGATATCATCGTCCGCAATGAGAAGCGGATGCTCCAGGAGGCTGTGGACGCTTTGATCGACAACGGCCGCCGGGGCCGGGCCGTCACCGGCGCCAATAACCGGGCGCTCAAGTCCCTCAGCGACCTGCTGAAGGGCAAGCAGGGCCGCTTCCGCCAGAACCTGCTGGGCAAGCGTGTGGACTACTCCGGCCGGTCCGTCATTGTGGTGGGCCCCGAACTGAAAATCTACCAGTGCGGCGTGCCCAAGGAGATGGCCGTGGAGCTGTTCCGTCCCTTTATCATGAAGAAGCTGGTGGAGGACGGCACCGCCAACAACATCAAGTCCGCCAAGAAGATGGTGGACAAGGGCGTCACCGAGGTCTGGGACGCCCTGGACGTCATCATCAAGGACCACCCCGTCATGCTGAACCGGGCCCCCACGCTGCACCGCCTGGGCATCCAGGCCTTCGAGCCGGTGCTGGTGGACGGCCGGGCCCTGAAGCTCCACCCCCTGAACTGCACGGCCTTCAACGCCGACTTTGACGGCGACCAGATGGCCATTCATGTGCCCCTCTCCGCCGAGGCCCAGGCCGAGGCCCGCATCCTGATGCTCTCCGCCAACAACCTCCTGCGTCCCCAGGACGGCGGCCCCGTCACCGTGCCCACCCAGGACATGGTGCTGGGCAGCTACTACCTGACCATGGACCGCATGGGCAAGGCGGAGAAGGGCGCGGAGGCCGTCTGGTGCGAGGACGCCGGGGATACGAACCTTTCCGCCGGGACAGCGGTGGATGCGGATGAGTTCCTGGCCGCCAACGCCGCTCTGGAGAAGGGCCGGCGGCCCGCTGTCTACAAGCCTCTTCACGTGTACGCCAGCGAGGATGAGGCCCTGATGGCCTACAACGAGGGCGTCATCGGGCCCCACTGCCCCATCCTGGTCCGCCGGACCCGGGAGCTGGAGGGCGTGGCCCACACCCGCATCGTGGAGATCACGCCGGGCCGGATTATCTTCAACCAGAACGTCCCCCAGGACCTGGGATTTGTGGACCGCAGCGACCCTGCCCACATCTGCGACTATGAGATTGCCGAGACCTGCGGCAAAAAGCAGCTGGGTAAGATCGTGGACCGGACTATCAACAAGCACGGCTTCACCATGGCCGCCGAGGTGCTGGACGCCATCAAGGCCACCGGCTATAAATACTCCACCCGGGCCGCCATCACCGTCTCCATCGCCGACATGACCATCCCGCCCAAGAAGTATGAGATGGTGGCCGCCAGCGAGCAGGCCGTGGTGGACATCGAGAACCAGTACAAGATGGGCTTCATGACCGACCACGAGCGCTATAAGCAGGTGGTGCAGGTTTGGGAGAAGACCACCGACGACGTCTCTTCCGCCCTGCAGGACAATCTGGACCGGTACAACCCCATCTTCATGATGGCGGACTCCGGCGCCCGCGGCTCCATGAAGCAGATCCGCCAGCTGGCGGGGATGCGCGGCCTGATCGCCAACACCGCCGGCAAAACCATCGAGATTCCCATCAAGGCCAACTACCGGGAGGGCCTGACCGCTCTGGAGTATTTCATCTCCAGCCGCGGCGCCCGGAAGGGACTGGCGGATACCGCTCTCCGGACCGCCGACTCCGGATACCTGACCCGCCGCATGGTGGACGTCTCCCAGGAGGTCATCATCCGGGAGAAGGACTGCGGCGTGACCCACGGCATCAAGGTCTCCGAGATCAGCGAGAACGGCCAGGTCATCGAGAAGTTCTCCGACCGCCTCCGGGGCCGCTATCTGGTGGGCGACGTAGTGGACGCGGACACCGGCGAGGTGCTGGTGCCCGGCGACCGGATGATGGATGAGGCGGACGCCAAGCTCCTGGAGAGCCGCAAATGGGTCCAGGAGAATGTCCAGGAGGGCGACCGTTGCGCCTTCGATCCCGAGAAAGACGAGCGGCCCACCGTCATGATCCGCACCGTGCTGACCTGTAAGGCCCGCAGCGGTGTGTGCGCCAAGTGCTACGGTATGAACCTGGCCACCCAGAAGCCCGTGGGCCCCGGCGAGGCCGTTGGCATTATCGCCGCTCAGTCCATCGGTGAGCCCGGAACACAGCTGACCATGCGTACCTTCCACACCGGCGGTCTGGCCGGCGGCGACATCACCCAGGGTCTTCCCCGCGTTGAGGAGCTGTTTGAGGCCCGCAAGCCCAAGCGGATGGCGACGCTGGCGGAGATCGGCGGCCGGGTGAAGTTTGAGGAGGCGTCCAAGGGGAGTCTTCTGAACATCATCGTCACGGCGGACGACGGCGACGTCCGCACCTATGCGGTGCCCCACACGGGGCTGCAGGTGAAGGACGGCGACATCATCGCGGCCGGCACCCAGCTGACCTACGGTGCGCTGAACCCCCACGATGTGCTTCGCATCCGGGGCGCCGACGCCGTGTACAACTACCTGATCCAGGAGGTTCTTCGGGTGTACCGCCAGCAGGGCGTGGACATTAACGACAAGCACATCGAGGTGATTGTTCGCCAGATGATGCGCAAGATCCGCCTGGAGGACGCCGGCGATACCAATCTGCTGGACGGCTCCATGGTGGATGTCCTGGAGCTGGACGACGCCAATGCGGAGATTGACCGCCGTACTGCGGCAGGGGAGGTCCGGGAGGACGGCGAGCCCCTGCGGAAGGCCATGGGCACTCAGCTGCTGATGGGCATCACCAAAGCCTCCCTGGCCACGGACTCTTTCCTCTCCGCCGCCTCCTTCCAGGAGACCACCAAGGTCCTCACTGAGGCTGCCATCAAGGGCAAGGCAGACCGCTTGACGGGCCTGAAGGAGAATGTCATTATCGGCAAGCTGATCCCCGCCGGCACGGGTCTTCAGACCTACCACAGTTCCGCCAGGGAACTGGTGCCGGATGAGACGGGCGTCGCCGAGGAGGCGTTCCCCGCAGTGGAAAGCCTGTAAAAATGAAAACGGGCTCCGCGGCCACAGCCGCGGAGCCTCTTTTCGTGTGACGGCAAATCAGGGAGGGGGGATACGGAAGGACTGCTCGCCGTTGGCCTCGTCCGTCACGGCGCCTGCGGAAAAGTAAATGACCACATTACCCTCGCCGTCCACTTCAAAAGGAGTGGTATTGTCGATGGGGGCGTAATCGGTCAGAGGAGCGCCGTCTGTAATGGGGAAGTAGGGGACGTCAGGAGTTTTGTTCATCCGGTTTTCCATCTGCATGGTGATGGTTTCCACGATGTAGGACTGGTAGTCGGCGCCGCAGAGCATTTCCAGCGTGGGTTCTTCGGCGGCGGCCGGCTCCTCCGGGGCCGGGGAGGCCGGAGTGCCGCAGGCGGTCAGCGCCAGCAGGAGGGCCAGCAGGGCGGTGAGAGAGGCGAGATGTTTCATCAGAGATTCCTCCTTATCGATGTTCTGTCAATTAGACGGCGGAGGGGGCGAAAAAGTTTGAGCAGCGCCGCTGAAATTGGGACAAATCTATGAAAAACATTGAAAAAGCGGCCGGGGATTTGTGAAAGAGAAAAAATAAAGGTCCTTTCCGCGGAAATACTTGACGAGTGCGTTCCTACATGCTATAATTTCCAAATGCGCGGGCAGATTCCGCGAATTTCGCCATGCGTGTGCGTCAATGTGCGCTTTTCCCACAAAAGCGAGTATCAGGAGGAATTTCCCGTGATTACGGAACTTGCTTCTCAGGAAAAGGTGATCGGCGTGAAACAGTCCCGCAAAGCCATTCGGGAGGGCCGTGCCCGCCAAGTGTTCCTGGCCTGTGACGCCGACCCGGCGATTACCGGCCCGGTGGCCTCCGGCTGCGCGGAGGCGGGCATTCCCGTTCGGGAGGGGTATACCATGGCCCAGCTGGGCCAGGCTTGCCATATTGCGGTGGGGGCGTCCGTGGTGGCGGTCCTCTGACCCGATCCCCTGCAAATTTTTGGTTTTTTCGGAATAGCCGAGAGGTTTTCCGCAAAAAATAAAGGCTGTCCGCAGTGAGCGGCTGCCAAAAATATGTAAGAAAGGAGAAATTCAATGCCTACTTTTAACCAGCTGGTCCGTAAAGGAAGGGAGCAGGCGACCTACAAGTCCACCTCTCCCGCTCTGCAGTTTGGTCTGAACACCCTGAAGACCAAGACCACCGATCTCCCCTCTCCCCAGAAGAGAGGCGTCTGCACCGCCGTGAGAACCGCTACCCCCAAGAAGCCCAACTCCGCGCTGCGCAAGATCGCCCGTGTTCGCCTGACCAATGGCTACGAGGTCACCGCCTATATTCCCGGCGTGGGCCACTCCCTCCAGGAGCACTCCGTGGTCATGATCCGCGGCGGCC
>NZ_CAJULS010000153.1 GCF_910587525.1 uncultured Oscillibacter sp.
TTTTGGCAACTTTTTGGTTACTTTTTGTTTGCACAAAAAGTAACAGGGCGGCTTGCGGCCGCCGGGCCGGTCGGGCGGTCGAAGTCCGAATGACGGCCCCGGGGGCGCGACGGCTTATCTCCCGGTAGAACCAAATCCCCCTGCTCCTCGCGGCGTATCATCCAACTCCTCAACAACCTCCACCTCGTGGCGGGTCACCGGCACAATCATCAGCTGGGCGATCCGGTCTGCAGGCCGGACGGTATAGGGCGTCTTGCTCAGATTGTGCAAACCTACGTGGAGAGGACCCCGGTAGTCGCTGTCTATCACGCCGATGCCGTTGGAGAGAGTGATCCCGTGGCGGATGCCCATGCTGCTGCGGATGGCCACAATGCCCACATGGTTCTCCTGGATGGACACCGCCAGACCCGTGGGCAGAAGAACCTGCCCGCCGCCGGGGATGGTCACCGGCCGGTCAATGCAGGCGTGGAGATCCAGGGCCGCCGCACCGGGCGTCGCGTAGTAGGGCATGGGAATCTCCCGCCCAATCATGGGCGAAAGTGGCTTGATCTGGAGTTTCATGGGGTTTGTACCTCTACATAACGTATCTTCTGTCATTCATTATACGAAAAGTTTTCATTTATTCCACGCCGCGGTAGAAAAGTCCCCGGGTGTAGGCGGGGGGAATGTCCTCATTCTGTCCGCTATAGCGCGCGAGCATACGGACGCACTGGTCCGGAGTCTCCGTGGTGAAGCGCAGACGGGCCCAGGTGAGGCCGCAGCGGCGGTAGTCCGGTTTGTCCGCCAGGAAGAGAGGGACGCTGTTGATGATCTCCGTGCGGCAGCCGAAGACGGGGAGCAGGGGGAACACCTCGTTCTTCCGGTCCGTGAGGGTGTGGGGGCCGAGACAGGGGCCCCGGAGGTTCCGGGCGGTACAGCCGCCCTGGTGGTTGGCAATCAGGCAGTTCTCCGTCACCATCAGAGGGAGGCGGCCGTAGACCAGGGCCTCGCAGGGGAGGGGCTTGCGGAGATCGCGGAGCTGCTCCCAGCGCAGCTCGAAGGAGAGAAGGGCGCTCTCCAGGCCCCAGGCGCGCAGCTGCTCCAGGGAGCGGCTGTTGAACACGTTCAGGCCCAGGCCGCCTCGGGGGGGCAGGCCCAGGCGGTCCGCCAGGGGGAGCTGGCCGATGTTCTGGACCTCCAGGGAGGTGCAGCCCAGGGCCTTGGCCCGCTCCAGAAGGGGGAGCAGGGCGGGGAGCTCGCTGTCCTTGCAGATGCGGGGGAGGACGGCGCAGAAGGCGGTGCGGGGGGCCCGGTCGCGGAGAGAGGGGAGAGCGGTAAAATCCTCTATGCGCTCCGCCGGGAGACACACCAGGGCCGGGGTTAGCTCCAGAAGGGCCGGGGTCAGCTGGGAGGCCGAGGTGAGAGAGACTGTAAAGGCCGGTTCCTCCACAGGGGAGCGGTCCTCCGGGGGCGGGGGGGCCGGGTTCTCCCGGCGGGACGGGGGGGCGGCGCGGAGGGCCGCCAGACGGTCCAGGGCCTCCCGTCGGAGGGCGTTGATCTCCCGGACCGGGAGGGAGAGGCCGGGATCCAGGGTCAGGTCCACACGTTCCGGGCGGAAGGGGGTGCCGCCGGTCTTGGCCAGACGGGCGCGGACCTCCTCCGGGTCCAGGGGGCGGGTGTGTGCGGGGGCGGGGACGGGGCCCTGGGCGGCGGCGGTCTGGCCGCCGGGGCCGGAGACCGTGAGGCGGCAGGGGATGCCCGCGCGCAGCTCCGCCGCCATGGTCACGGGGACGGTGCGGCTGTCCTCACGGTTGTAGGCATTGCGGGCCTCCTGGAAAAGAGCGAAGGGGTCCGGGGCGCTCTCAGAGCGAACGCCGAACATCTGGGGGCCGGGGCGGCCCTGCCAGTAGGCGTCGGTGAAGCCATCGCGGGAGAAGGCCAGGGCCAGACGGTCCAGCTCCCGGGAGGTGGGGAGGCGGTCCTCCCGGAGAAGATCCGCGTAGATCCGGGTGACCACCGCCACGTACTCCGGGCGCTTCATGCGGCCCTCCAGCTTCAGAATGGAGACGCCCATGTCCCGCATATCCCGGAGATGGCCGGCCAGACAGGCGTCCTTCAGGCTGAGCGGGTGGGAGACAGGGCCGCCGTCCACACGGCAGGGCAGACGGCAGGGCTGGGCGCACAGGCCCCGGTTGCCGCTGCGGGAGCCAATGAGGGCGCTCATGGCGCACTGGCCGGACCAGCACATGCACAGGGCCCCGTGGGCAAAGACCTCAATGGCGATGGGACTGCGGGCGCAGATGCGGGCCACGCTGTCCCGGTCCAGCTCCCGGCCCAGGACCACACAGCCCATGCCCAGCTCCGCCGCACGCTCCACGCCGGAGAGGGTGTGGACCGTCATCTGGGTGGAGCCGTGGAGGGGCAGGTCCGGGAACATGGTCCGGGCCAGGGCCGCCAGGCCCCAGTCCTGGACAATCACACCGTCTACGCCGCAGCGGGAGGCCAGACGCAGCATGTCCGCCGCCGCTGCCAGCTCCCGGTCCGAGGGGAGGGTGTTCAGGGTCAGATACACTTTTACGCCGCGGATGTGGCAGTAGTCCACCGCCTGGGGCAGCTGTTCGGCGGTGAAGTTCTTCGCGCCGCGGCGGGCGTTGAGTTCGCCGCAGCCCAAGTAGACGGAATCCGCCCCGTTCTGAACGGCGGCCACCATGGCCTCCCAGTGGCCGGCGGGCGATAAGAGCTCCATCACTTCTTCTGCTGGAGCTTGAACAGCTCCCGGCGGCACTCGCTGAGCTCGCTCTTAGCCTTGTTGGCGTCGTCCAGATAGTCCTTGAGCTGGCTGCGGAGGTTCTCCGTGCTGGCCTGCTGCTTGAGAAGCTGGTCGGCCAGATTGGCGGCGGCCAGAACCGCCGCGTCCAGACGGCCCACACGGCCGGAGGCCATGATCTCCCCCATCTCCGCGTCCACCATGGCGGCCACCTTCTGCATGTAGGAGGGGCTCTCCTCCGCCATGAGGGTGTAGTCGTCGCCGCAGATGCTGACTGTAATCCGATTCGCCATTCTCGCGTCCTCCCTCTGTACATGATTTTGCATTCTAAAGTATAGCAGATTCTCCCAGAAAAGCAATTGGAAATGTGTAAAGGAACAGTAAATTCTCAGCAGACATCAGCAGACGGGGGGCGCGCCGCCGGTGAGGCTGAGAACCAGGCGGGCCCCAACCCGCATGCCGTCGAGGAGCCCCACCCAGCGGGCGGCGTCGCTCAGCTCCTCCGCCGTGCGGTCGGGGGGCAGATCCTCCTCAATGGGAAGGTCCAGGTTCGTGAAGCAGCAGGCAAGCTGCTTCAGATTCGCGCGGCGCAGAAATTTCGTCATGTCGTCCATCGGTTTGTTTCCTCCATAAAAAATTTGAATCATTTCTGTTTTCTTTAGATTCATATGAGGTGTATTGTAGTCACTATTCATTCTTTTGTCAATACACGAAGAAACAAATCAGTTGATTTTGCAAAGATTTTCCGCTATATTAACAACACATACGTTGCAGGAGGTCAGTTAAAATGGGAATGGCAGTCAAGGTAAAAATGCTGATGGCGGCGAGGGGACTGACGCTGTCCGCGCTGGGCGAGAGGATGGATCCGCCCACATCCGGGCAGAATATCGGGCGGAAAATCAGACATGACAACCTCAGCGAAAGCGATCTGGCGGCCATTGCCAAGGCATGCGACGCCAGGTTCGAGGGCGTGTTTGTGCTCAACGACACGGGGATGGAGATTCGGTAGAGCCGGGCCTCCCGCAGGCACCGCAGGGCTTAAAAGAGCCCCCAATAGACCCGCCCAGAGTGCTATTAAAAGTTCTTTTTGATTCTTTTTCTTTCAAGAAAAAGAATGAATACCGACAGAAAAGAGTAACCAGCCATGAAATACCTGAAGCAAGCCGTCATCATCGCCGCCGTGACCGCAGCGGCGGAGGGAATCAAGTATGTGGTACCGCTGCCGGTGCCGGCGAGTATCTATGGGCTGATCCTGCTGTTTGGGCTGCTCAAGGGCGGGGTTCTGCGGCTGGAGGAGGTAGAGGACGTGGGGGGGCTGCTGCTGGAGCTGATGCCGCTGCTGCTGGTGCCGGCGTCGGTGAGCTTTTTGACGGCGGCGGACACCATCGGGGAGATGCTGGCGCCGGTGCTGATAATGGGATTTATCGGCACAGCGGCGGTGATGGCCGTCACGGGTCGGGTGGCCCAGGCGGGAATCCGGAGAGGGAAGGGGGACGGGAAGCGTGGGTGAGTACTTTGCCTATTCGGACTACTTCGGGCTGCTTCTCTGCCTGGGTTCCTTTCTGGCGGCCCGGTGGATCAACGGAAGGATGGGGCGGGAGGTGTGCAACCCGCTGCTGTTCGCCACACTGGCCTGCGGGGCGGTGCTGGTGGGGACAGGGACGGAGTACGGGACGTTCTATGAGAGCGGGGCGGACAAGCTGGAGTTTCTGCTGACGCCGGCCACCATCTGCCTGGCCATCCCCCTGTACCGGCAGTTCGCCCTGCTGCGGAAAAACGGGGCGGCGGTGCTGGCGGGCTGCGCGGCGGGGGTCGCCGCCCACATGGCCGGGTGCGCGCTGATGCTGGTCCTCTACAAAATGGACGGGGCGGCCTACATCACCCTGCTGCCCAAGTCCATCACCACCGCCATCGGCAAGGGGCTCAGCCAGG
>NZ_CAJULS010000154.1 GCF_910587525.1 uncultured Oscillibacter sp.
CCATCTCCCGGATGGGCTGGATCTGCCGCATGGCGGTGACGGAGGAGGCCATGAAGGTCACCATCAGCACCACAAAGGCGGTCATGAAGAAAAGGCCGATAAAGCCCTGCCACATGGCGTTCAGGGAGGCGTTGGTGGACACGGCGAAGGCCATACCCGCCGTGGACTGCCCGCTGCTGGACAGGGCGGGTACGCCCAGGATGAACCGCTTGCCGGCGTACAGTCCGCCCAGATCGTCCCGCCGGGCGCAAACCCCCTCCTCCAGCACTGTTTGCACCATCTCCTCCGGCATGGTGACCACCCGGCCCTCCAGGGCCTTGTCGGTGGAGAGGAGCACATGCCCCCCGGTGTCGCAGATCAGAAACTCCACGTCGGAGACGTTGGCGGCCACCACCGCCAGCTGGCGGAAGTCCTCCCGGTCGTAGGCGGGGTCGTTCTCCAGGTATCCTGCCGCCAAGCGGGCCACCATCTGGACCTGGTCCCGCAGTTCGTTCCGTTCCTGGTTCCTGGCATAGTTGTAGCTCAGGGAGAAAAAGGAGGCGCCCAGCAGAAACAGCGTCAGCAGCACCATGCTGACCATGGCCAGCAGCTGCTGCCAGTACAGGCCCTGGAAATGTCTGCGGAAGCGGCTCATGGCTTCTCCGGCTGCCTGGCGCCGGTGACCTCGAATTTATAGCCCACGCCCCATACCGTTTTCAGGGCCCACTGGTCGGAGATGTTCTCCACCTTCTCCCGCAGCCGCTTGATATGGACGTCCACAGTGCGGCTGTCGCCGAAGTAGTCGAACCCCCACACCTCGTCCAGCAGCTGGTTGCGGGTGTAGACCCGGTTGGGAGTGGAGGCCAGGTGGTAGAGGAGCTCCAGCTCCTTGGGAGGCGTGTCGATCTTCTTCCCGTCCACGATCAGCTCGTAGGAGTCCAGATCCACCACCAGCTTGTCAAAAGTCAGCCGCTTGCTGGTGTCGTTGGGGATCTCTGTCCGCCGCAGCACGGCGTTGATCCGGGCGATGAGCTCCTTCATCTCAAAGGGCTTGACGATGTAGTCGTCCGCTCCCATCTCCAGGCCCTGGATGCGGTCGAAGACCTCGCTCTTGGCGGTGAGCATGATGATGGGCACTTTGCTGGTCTCCCGAACCTTGGCGGTGACGGACCAGCCGTCCATCACCGGCAGCATGATGTCCAGCAGGATCAGGTCTGGGGCCTCCCGCTGAAATTCCTCCACGGCCCGTCCGCCGTCTCCGGCGATGCGGACGTCGAACCCCTCTTTTACCAGATACATGTGGATTAGGTCGGAAATATTGCGGTCGTCCTCCACTACCAGGATATTGCGTCCCATGGCGCTCCCTCCAATTTTTGCAAAATCTGATTTCTATTATACCGGTTTCTGTCCCAGGGTGTTGAATTTTCTGTGAATTAGAGGCTGTATTCATAGGTGGGGAATGCTGGATGGGCAAGGGGGTTCCGCGCCGGCCGGGGCAAATTTTCACAGGAGCATGTATTTCAGGAAAATTTGACGAAGAACGGCGCGAAAAGAGCCCTCCGGACGGCGTTCAACGCCTGTGGATACAGCTTCTTAGGCTCCGTTCTATGGGGTCTCCGTCAAGGCCAGGCAGCGGTCCTCGGCCTGGGCGGCGGCAGTCAGGAAGGCCCGCAGCCCCGCGGCGCCGGCGGCGCCGCCCAGCCAGATCCGCACGTCTCCCCGCCGGGAGGACACCTGCCGGAGAAGATTTTCAGCCTGAACGCTGTCCGGCAGGCCGCTGTCGGACCAGTCCAACTCCGCCTCCAGGCAGGAAAACCCCGCCTCCTGGACTGCCTGGCGGTCCCGCTCGTCCCCGTTTTGGAGTTTGACCAGGCGGGTTTTCCCCATGGTGGCCTGGGAGAGGAGCCGGTTCCCGGTCTCCAGCTGTTCCTCCACCGTCTGCCCAGCGTTCCCGGCGTCTGCCAGAAGGCCCACGGCATGGCCTGTGGCGGTCATTCGCCGGAGGAGGTCTCCCTGGTTTTCCAGGAATTCCAGGGAACAGAAGAAGGCCGCCTGCGCGTTGAGGGCGTCCAGCACGTCCAGCTGGGCTGCCGTGCTGTCTCCCGCTTTTAAGCAGAGGTATACGCTCTTCCCGTCCCCTTCAGGGAGATAAATGCCGCCGGGGTTCTCCTCCGCGCCGCTGTCCTCCGGGGCCTGTTCCCGCAGGTACTGTTCATACCGCATGGCGATCTGGCTGAAGGCGGCGTTGATAAACTCCTTCTCCGACAGGCCGAAATTGGGCTGCCGGAACCAGACCAGCGCGCCGTAGCTGGCCTCGTTGGCGGCGCTGACGCTCAGCGGCGTCATGGAATACTCCAGCTTGAAAAACTCCGCCACGATGGACGCGGGGACAAAGATCTCTCCGCCCCGGCGAATGGCCCCCCGGGAGGTGACGTTACCGTCGCTGTCCCGGACAAAATTGCCGTTTAAATCAAACATCAGTGAGCGGTTGTTGACCGCATACAAAATGCACAGGTTAGGGTTGGAGACGTTGCTGGGAAGGTAGGCCACGCCCAGGGATTTGTTTACCTGCCCTGTGAAAATGGAGCTGGCCACGTACAGGTATCCGTCGGACAAGAAGGGCATGGTGGCGTCGTTCAGGGGAAGGATGTCGTTGCCCGCCGCGGTGATATACACGCTGCCCGCGGCCTCTGCGGTCACAGGCGCCAGCGCAAGGCACAGCGCAAGGCACAGCGCAAGGCACAGCGTCAGCGCCGCCGCTCTCTTTTTCATAGCTGCCCGCCCCCTTTCAGCCCTGGCAATAATATTTTATTATATCACGGTTTGCCCGGATTTGTAAAGCCTGCCGCCCGATAGGGGTCCACGGCCAAAATGCAAAAAATAGGTTACACTCGGCCGTCTGGCCTTGTGTAACCCAATACTAATGCCTGCCAAATGGAAAAGCCGTCAATTTTTATCTTGCTTTTTCCAAAAAGAGCTGTTATAATATATCCCGTTGACGCGGCTGTAGTTCATCGGTAGAACGGCAGCTTCCCAAGCTGCATAGGTGGGTTCGACTCCCATCAGCCGCTCCAAAAAAGAGAGACACGCTGTGCGTGTCTCTCTTTTTTGGAGCTCTCCCATTTTGCCGAAAGCAAAATGGGGCGCCTGTGGGCGGGTTGATTGAAATCCCGCGGGGGAACCCGGAAAGGTCCCCCCCGCGGACACCCCCTCCTTCGGGGACTTCCGGATGGTCCGGGGGGTGGGGATGGGTCAGGAGAAGGTTTTTTGGATGGTCTCGAGGCTGCGGCTGGTTTCTACCCAGTTTTCCACATAGCCGCAGTCACAGCAGATATACCGGATCACGGGGATCTTGCCAAGGAGCGTGGCCCGGGTGGTGTAGATGTTGTTCCCACTGGCGTGGCGGCGGGGATTGTCCGGTATTCGGATAATCTTCCGGGAGCCGCACTTGGGACAGACGCTTCCGTTTTTCATCGCTTTTCCTTTTCCCGCAGCAGGGACTGGCCCAGCAGGGTCAGCAGAGCGGCGAAATCCAAAGGGGTGAGGCCCTCCTGTTTCTTTTCCTCTGCCATGGTCCGCCTCCTCACTGCCGGGCGGCGTACAGCCGCAGGGACACCGGGATGGAGACGGCCGTCAGCGCCGCCGCCGCAGCAGGGCCCAGGACTGCCGCCGCGGGCAGGAGACGGAGAGCCGCCGCGGAGTCGGGGGACGCCGCCTCCGTAAGGATGCCGGCTCCGCCGCAGACCAGGAAGATCATCAGGAACATCACCATGCGCCCCCGCTCCACGCCGAAGCGGAGCACCAGAGGAAGCGTGATGTCCAGGACGCACACGCTGGCGCAGAAGCTCAGCAGAATGACGCGGGGGTCCCCGTTTTTCAAAATGGCCTGGGCCGCCAGGGAGAGGACGCTGGCCGCGCCGGCGCAGAGCCAGCCCAGCACATATTTACTCAGTACCATGTCCCGGCAGGAGTAGGGCATCATGGCCGCCAGCTGATCCCACTTGCACCGCTCGTCATAGGCCACAGCCGTGTAGGGCAGCATGGCGCACCAAGCGACGATGAACACGTTGCCAAAGCTCCCCTGGAAGAGGAAAAACACCAGAAGCAGCAGTATAAACATCCGCATCTGCTTCCACAGTACATAGAAATCCTTTCGGATCAGGGCTTTCATCTCTTCTCCGCTCCTTTCACAATAAAGAGGATGATCTCCTCAATGGTGGGCCGCTCCAGGGCCAGGCTCTCCGGCACCATACTCCGCCGCACCAGCGCCCGGACGCCGCCGTAGTCACTGGCCTCCCGGCCGATGACCGCCTCCGGCAGCAGGCTCTCCGCCTGCTCCGCCGTGCCCACGAACACGCCGTAGTCCTCCAGCAGTTGGTCCTTCTCCTGGCAGAACAGCAGCCGCCCCTGGTGGAGGAAGGCGATGTAGTCGCACAGCTTTTCCAGATCGCTGACGATGTGGGAGGAGATCAAAATGGAGTGGTCCTCCTCCCGGGTGAACTCGTTGAAAATTTCCAGCACCTCGTCCCGGACGATGGGGTCCAGGCCGGAGGTCGCCTCGTCCAGAA
>NZ_CAJULS010000155.1 GCF_910587525.1 uncultured Oscillibacter sp.
TGGTGGAGCCCGCCAAGGTGCTCTTCCTGAACAACGCCATCAACCACGGCGTCTTCACCCCCATCGGCACAGCGGAAGCCCTGGAGGCCGGCAAATCCATCCTCTTCATGATCGAGTCCAACCCCGGCCCCGGCCTGGGTCTGCTGCTGGCCTACTGCGTGGCCGGTAAGGGTGAGACCCGCTCCTCCGCCGGCGCCGCCGCCGTCATTCAGTTCGTGGGCGGCATCCACGAGATCTACTTCCCCTACGTGCTGATGAACCCCATCGTCATTCTGGGGCCCATGATCGGCAACATCGTGGGTATCTTCACCCTGTCCATGCTGGGCGGCGGCCTGGCGGCCGCAGCCTCTCCCGGCAGCATCATCGCCGAGATGCTCATGACCCCCAAGGGCGGCTATTTCGCAAACATTGCGGGCATCACCGTGGCCGCGGTGGTCAGCTTCCTGATCTCCGCCTTCCTGCTGAAATTCTTCGGCAAGGACGCAAGCCTTGCCGAGGCCCAGGCCCAGGTGGCGGCCTCCAAGGCCGCCAGCAAGGGCCAGACCATCCCCGCCGCCTCCACCGGAGCCTCTGTGGCCGCCAAGGACGTGCGCAAGATCGTCTTCGCCTGCGACGCGGGCATGGGCTCCTCCGCCATGGGCGCCACCATGGTCCGCAACAAGCTCAAGGACGCGGGCATCACCGATATCGAGGTCATCCACCACCCCGTCAGTGAGATCCCCGGGGACTGCCAGATTGTGGTGACCCATCACGAGCTGTCCGGCCGGGCCGCTGAACGTGCGCCCCAGGCACGGATCATCCCCATCAAGAACTTCATGGGCGCGCCGGAGTACGACACCCTGGTAAAAGAGCTGCTGGATGCCCGGAAGGGCGGCAGCGCTCCCGCACCGGAAGCGGCTCCCGCCGCGAAAGAGGCTCCCGCCGCCTCCGGCGATACCCTGCTGGAGGAGAAGAACATCGTCCTGGGCTGCGCCCCCGTCACTCCCGAGGAGGCCATCCGGGCCTGCGGCAGGCTGATGGTGGACAGCGGCTATGTGGACGAGGCCTATATCCAGGGCATGCTGGACCGGGAGGCCAGCTTCTCCGTGGCCATCGGCAGCCATGTGGCCATCCCCCACGGCACCAACGACGTCAAGCCTCTCATTAAGCGCACCGGCGTTGTGGTCATGACCTATCCCGACGGCATCGACTGGAACGGCGACAGGGTCAAGCTGGTGGTGGGCATCGCCGCCAAGGGCGACGAGCACCTGGAGATCCTGGGCCGCATCGTGGGCATCGCCTCCACCGACGAGGACACCGATAAGCTGGTGGCCTCCGCCGGCGCCGGGGAGCTGTTCAAAAAGCTCAACGGTCTGGCATAAAACCGTTTCCCGCCTGTTCGATTTTCCAATCTGATTTTCCAAAACCGATTTTCCACAAAGCATCCCCGGCCCTGCAAACAGGGCCGGGGATGCTCTCATGTCTCCAGGTCTTCTGTTTTTTCGTCTTCGCCGTCTTCCGCCGTCTCCGGCAGGGCCGCTTCCTCCTCCGGGTCCTGAGCCGGCGGCGTCCAGTAGATTCTCCAGGCCAGAACCAGCAGCGCCAGCGCGCCGCCGCCCAGAACCACCGCCCCCAGCGCCAACATGTGGAGGGCGGGCCGGGGCGCCCCGGGCGTAAAATAGGGGTCGATCAGCTGGAAAAACAGGTACCCCAGGTACAGCCCGCACATGGCATACAGCCCCGCCCGGCTCTGCCGGCTGGGGGCGGGCCGCTCCGCCGGGGTCCCCTCGCGTTTCTTTCGTCCAAACATGGCGTATCTCCTCTCTTTCAAAGGGCGTCCCGCAGCGTCCGCAGGGAGGCCAGATGCCCGTCCAGCACCGGCAGTGTCAGGTCCTCCATCTCCAGGGAGACCTCCTCGTCATAACCGCTCATCCGCACCACGGAGAAAAACTCCCGCCACCACTGGAGGCCGTGACCCGCGCCCACGGCCACATAGTTCCAGGCCCGCGCCCGGAACTCGCCGATGGGCCTGGTATCCAGCATCCCGTTAGGCCCGGCCATGCGCCGCTCCCGCCGGGCGTCCTTGCCGTGGATGTGGTAGATGGCCCCCTGCTCTCCCAGGACCCGGGCGGCCTCTATGGGGTCGCCGCCCATCCAGAAGAGGTGGGAGGGGTCCAGATTCATGCCCACCGTGGGGCCCACCGCCGCCCGCAGGCGCAGCAGCGTCTCCGGGTTGTAAACCAGCTGCATCCCGTGGTTTTCCAGCGCGATTCTGCGGATGCCGTGGTCCTGTGCCAGCCGTACCAGGCGCTCCCAGGCGGGAACCGCCGCCTCATTCCACTGGTAGTCCAGGATCTCCTGGGTCTCCGGCGGCCAGGAGGCGGTGACCCAGACCGGCGTCCTGTCCCCGGGACATCCGGCGGGCAGTCCGCTCATCATCACGATCTTCTCCACACCCAGCAGCTCCGCCAGGCGGAAGGTCTTCTCCGTCACCTCCATGTGGGCCCGATAGGCCAACGGATTGCCGGAGCAGTTCAGGGCGCAGAGGGAGAGCCCCCGCCGCCGCTGGGCGTCCAGCCACCGCTCCCGGGCGGTCCCGGAATCCAGCAGGCCGTCCAGGTCCGCATGGGGCGCGGCGGACCAGTTTCCGGTGCCGATCTCCAGGGCGGAGACGCCCTGCTCCGCACAGAAGTCCAGCATCTCCTCATAAGGCATATCCAGGGTACAGGTTTTCACGGCAAGTCTCATAGAATTTCCTCCTCACTGCCGGCAGCGCCGCCGGGGCGGGTGACGGTCCGGACCCACTTCCAGCTGTGGAGCCGGAGGGCCACGGGGATGATCTTATAGAGCTGGTCCCACTTCAGCAGGAAAAACACCGCCGCCGGGGGCCACGCCCACCAGAAAGCCGCTGCGGCTGACAGGGGCACCACAATGCCCCACATGCTGATGAGGTTCATTCTGGCGCTGAAGGCGGTGTCCCCGCCACCGCGGATGATGCCGTTGTCGCAGGCCATCTGATAGGCGGTACCCACTGTGGTCAGGGCGATGATCCCCATAAACCGGAGGGCCAGCTCCCGGGCCCCGGCCGTCAGCGCAGCGCCGAACACCGCCAGAATGGGCCGCCGCAGCAGGAGGATGGCACCACCGGAGACCAGGCCGATCAAAATGAACACCGCCTGGAGGGTGGACACCAGGGGCCGCAGCTCCTCCCGCCGCCCGCCGCCGACGGTCCTGCCCACCACGATGCCGGAGGCGGACGCCGCGCCGTAGGCCGCCACGGAGAGCACCTGATACACCTGCACGGCGATGGCGTTGGCCGCCGTCACATCTCCGCCCAGGTTGCCCAGGATACCGGTCTGCACCATCTGGGCCACGCCCCACAGCGCCTGGTTCACCAGCACCGGCGCGGAGACCCGGTTGTAGTCCCGCAGATAGCTCTTATCGGTGAAGAGCAGCTTTTTCATCGTCAGGCACAGCCGCTTTTCCCGGCGCTTCAAAAACCAGACCACAATCAAAAGTTCCACGCACCGGGAGATCAGAGTGGCAATGGCCGCCCCCCGGACCCCCAGCTCCGGGAAGCCCCAGCGGCCATAGATCAGCAGATAGTTCAGCGACACGTTGATGCACAGGGTGGAAAAGGCGGTCACATAACCGATCTTCACAATGCCCACTGACCGCAGAGAGGCCGCCAGAATATTGGTAACCGTAAAGATAATATATGTAAAACAGATGATCCGAAAGTATTGGACTCCCTGGGCGATGACCGCCTCCTCATTGGACAGCAGCCGCAGCACCCGCTCCGGCGCCGCCAGCACCAGGGCAAACAGCGCCGCCGCCAGTCCTCCGCCAAACCGCAGGGCCACACCGATGATGTGGGGAATGGGCTTCAGGTCCCCTTTGCCCCAATACTGGGCCCCCAGAACCACAACGCCCTCTCCCGCACCGGTGACCAGCATCTGCAGCAGAAACTGCACCTGGTTGCAGAGGCTCACACCGCTCATGGCGTCCTGGCTGTACCGCCCCAGCATCACCGTGTCCATCAGATTCACGCCGAAGGTCAGCAGGTTTTGAAGGGTCAGAGACATGGCCAGGGCAAAAAAGGCGCGGTAAAAACTCTTCTCTCGGATCATGACAGGGGAGCTCCTTGGCAAAAGTAATGGAGCAAGTATACCCCAGCGGCGGGAAATTGGCAAGTCCTCCGTAAGGGCAAACCAAGAATTACCGACCTGCCCATGGGGAAATCCCACAAAGGTACGTCTCATTATTGTACGAATGGACCAGCGCAAAAAGGTCGACCTTTCCTTGCTTTTTGAAATCAGGATGGTATAATGGAAGCCAGTGACAATACAAAAGGAGAGTATGCTTATGCCCCCCTCTGATTCCCGCCTTCTGTTTCAGTTCCACGGAAGGCCGCCTCTGGGCGCCTCCGTCTCCCTGGCCCTCCAGCACCTGGTGGCCATGATCGTGGGCTGTGTCACGCCGCCCATCATCATCGCCGGGGCCATCGGCCTCAGCCAGGCGGACCGGGT
>NZ_CAJULS010000156.1 GCF_910587525.1 uncultured Oscillibacter sp.
CCCTCATGGTGCTGGAGATTACGCCAAATCGGGGCCTTGCGGAGGGAAAAAACCGGAATACCTGTACCTCCCTGCTTCGGAACACCAAATTGAGCGGACACTGCTCCGCGTCCATGTTGATACAGCGTCCGACGCGCGTCTGCGTTTTGACTTCAATGAACTGCCGGAAAAAGTGGCGGACGCCCTGGATCTGGAACAGCTGTCCGGTGATGACCTTCCCAGCCTTAACCGGCTGTGCCAGGCCATAGAGCCGCTAACGGACGCGGACATCGAAAAGCTGAACGCGGCAGTGCTGATGACAGATACCTCTGGCATTCTTTCTGTCTGCCGCCTGGCGGAGAATCTGGACCAATTCAGCTTCGTTCCCGGCGTCCAGACTCCGGAGGAGTACGGCAAATACATGATCCAGAACTCCGGTCATTTCGAGTATGACAAAAATCTGGAGGGCTTCTACGACTACCGGCGCTATGGGGAACAGCGCATCCGGGAGGATGGCGGACAGTTCAACGAGTGCGGTTATGTGGCATATCAAGGCGCGATTCCACTGGAGGAATTGATGCGGGACAATCCTGAAGAACCGTGTCAGCAGGGACCCCAGATGGGAGGACTGTCATGCTGAGACTTCACATATCAAGCGGAATCAGCAGGGCGGGACAGCTGGAGCTGCCGATGCCTCCGGGTGATCTCAAACGGCAGACGGAAACGCTCCGCCCTCCAGCGTCTAATCACCCCCTCCATGTCTCCTCAGTGGACTCCCCCATCCCCAGCCTCGGCCGGCATCTCCAGCACGTCAGGCTGGACAGCGGCACCGCGCTTCAAAAGCTGAATCGGCTGGCGGAGACAATTGATGGGATGAACGAGGCGGGATACTACCATCTGGGCAAAGCTCTGAATACAGAGTCCCGGCAGAGTCTGGATGAGGTGCTTCGGACCGCCGCCCATATAAAACCGTCCAGTATGGACTGTTATGAAATCATCCCGGATGTCACCACCCACCAGGCGCTGGGCGAGTGGCTTGTAGAGCATGACAGCCTGGAGGAAAAGGTTCCCGAGAGTCTGCGGCCCTATCTGGACTACCAAAGCATTGGCGTGGATTATTGCATCGCCCATGAGGGGGAATTTCTGTCCACCGGATATGCGGGAATCCGAATGGGGGCGGCAGAGCAGGTTCTGGAGGAACAGGGAATCCTCCACCTGACGCTTACCACAGCGGAAAGCTGGTATTACCTGACGCTTCCCGCCTCAGAGGAAAAGCTGGAGGACGCGAAAAGGGAGCTGGATGTGGAGGATTTTGCCCAGGCGATGATCGCAGGCGTAAAATATACAGCACCCCATTTAGGCCGGCTGATTCCCGCAGACTGCATCACGGTGGAGAACGCCAACGAACTGGCGCTGTGTCTTCGGGAAATGGAGTAGGAGGAGGGCGAAGTAATGAAGTTCTGCGCGGCCCTGGAGGCGGAGCAGCCGGATACCTTTGCGGAGGCCCTCAACATCGCCATGGACCGGGACGACTATGAGCTGGTTCCGGAGAACGCGGAGGAGTACGGAAAGCAGGTGCTCCGCCGCATCGGGGCGGATGACGAAATCATCGACACCATTGACAGCTATATGGATTTCGCCCAGCTTGGCACAGATTCCCTGGCGGAGGATGGCGTTTGCCGGACAGAGTTCGGTATGGTGCGCCGCCTAAGCAAACCGTTCCCACCTGCGCCGGAAATCGGACAGGCAATGATGTGAAAACTTCTGCTGGACTTCCAGGCGAAACTGTGGTATCTGTTGAGATCACAAACGAGAAAAAGGAGATGAACGCGTTGTACATCGACATCTACAAGGACCAGATGCTCCCGATAGAGCTGTTTGGCAGGCAGGTGCTTTATACCAAGCACCCCATTGCCCGAGAGGAGGTTCCGGAGGGGTGGTGCTGTTATGACCTCTGCGGGACAGACCGAAAGCCGAACCGGTCGCTGAAGCTGACGGACGCCGCCCTGATCTACCATACCGGTACGGTGCTCTCCCCGCGGCCATTGAAGCGAAGTACCACATTGGAACGAAAAGTGACGGATTTATTTTTCCCAAATGCGGAGCCGCTCACTCTTGCGGAATTCTGCCGCAAACAGAATCTGCCCTGTCCCCAGGACCCGAGAAAATACGTTCTGCGTCCCGCTTCCCCCGAGGAGGCGGGATTATTTTACGCCCTGCCGCCGGAGAGGGATGAGGCGCTGGGCGCTATCGGCCATGTCCGCATTGACTTTGGCGGCGGCGGCAGCAACTTCCATCACAGCTGGTGGCCCAGAGGCCCCGAGGAACTGAATACTCAGGAGTTCAGGGATGAGCTGGGCAGTGTGGTGGATGAACTCCGCAGAAGCGTTTTGAAAGACCTCTCCTCCATGCGGCGCTATTGCTGGGGCCATGGCGGAGAGATCAAGGGCGGCGTCTGCTGCCAGAATTACGGCTATGTGGTGGAAACAGACCGCTGTCTCTACCGCCTTCGGTGCAACCCCGCACAGGGAGATTACCATGCCTATCTCGGGTGCTTTGATAAGCAGGCGCAGAAGCAGATCATCGGACGTGTCACGTTTGCCGGCGGCGTGAGCAAGGACTTTACGGACCCGCAGAAATACCTCCGGACCCTCCGGGAGGAACTTCCCTATCACCCCACCACCGGCTTCCGCTATGAGACCCTGACCGATGATCCGGAAATCCGCAAGGCTGTGGATGACATGCTCTATGATCTGTATGGCGAGGAAAATCCACGTCCTTTGGAGGACTATGGCAGCAGCGGCATGATGGGGGGCATGAGTCTGTGATGGAAATGACGAAAGACGGCTTCTGGGACCTGATTGCGGAGGCAAAGAAGAGATACGGCCAGGACCAGGACGGCTCGTTCCAGTGGCTGAAAGACCAGCTCACCATCCTTGGCCCCCAGCAGGCCCAGGACTTCCATGACATTCTCCACGGATACCAGCAGCTTGCCAATCAGTACGGACTCTGGAGCGCCGCAATATTGATGTGTGAACACGGCTGTACGGACGACGGCTTTATTGACTTCCGGGCCTGGCTGATCGCCCAGGGCAGGAAGGTCTATCTGGCGGCGCTGGCAGATCCGGACTCCCTGGCGGAGGTGGAGGCATATGGCGGCTGCCAGTTTGAGGAGCTGACCGATACGGGGAATGCTCTGGATGCTGGAACGAAATCCCAACCTCCGCACCGTCTGCCTCTGCCTGGACCACGACGCGGCGGGCATCGAGGCCAGCGGGCGGCTGACCGAAATTCTTCATAAACACGGCTATGACGAGGTTGGAGTGATCCAGCCGGAGCACAAGGACTGGAACGAGGACCTCAAAGCCCGCCGGAGCCTCCCCGCACAGGCGGCGGAGGAGCATCCTCAGCTCATCATCTCGCCGGAGGTCTGCGGCAGGATCAGCCGGCGCGTGGAGGGCTCCCGCAGAGACTACTGGGAACAGGATATTCCCAATCTCATCGACTACGCCAAAATCTGCTTTCGATGGAAGCAGTTCGACCGAGCCATGGAGTGCATGGAGCACGCGTCCGCCCTGGCGCTGGCGGTCTATGGACGGGAGCTGCGGCAAATGGGAGATCCGCGCTCTCCAGAGGAGCTGGCGGAGGTGCTGTACCGCCGCATCCTGCCGCATCAGAATCGGGGAAGCCTGCAGCGCCGCCCGGCGGAACTGGCAGCACAATTCCAAGGTGTGCTGGAAAAGGCTTCAGCTCCCGGCATCCGCGATGAGTCCGAGAAACGGGAGCTGGCGGACAGCTGGCTGGAGCTGGCGGTATCCTTTGCCAGGGTTCCGGTCAAATATGAGGCAGATATTTTGAAACAGCAGCAGAAACAGGAGCAAGCGATACCACAACAGGAAATGGGGTGACCCTATGAATACACAGACGATCATGCTGATTTTACTGGCGGGCGGGATGCTTCTGCTCATCGCCGCCGCCACGCACTTCTCCGGAAGCGGGAATCTGGATAACATCAAGTCCAAAACGGTTGGCGATGGCCAGCATGGAACCGCACGCTGGGCCAACCGGAAGGAGATCCGGCAGACCTACCGGCACATCCCTTTCCATGTGTCCGAGTGGCGCTCGGGGAAGAACCTGCCCAAGGAACAGGGGCTCGTGCTGGGCTGCGCAGGTAAGAAGAACGCCGTCACCGCACTGGTGGACACGGACGATATTCATTGCGTGCGCTTCGTTTCTTGACAATCTGCGTAGAAATACGCAATAAAACAAGACAGATTTCGCAAGGAATCTGAACTCTATGCTTGATTGGGCAGGGGAAGTGCCTGCTAACCCCGGTGTGACGGGTAATCAAAACTCTAATACTCCGACGTGCGCCTATAGTGTCATATGGGACGTACGGAGCTCGGTGAAGAGCGGATACGTGGTCTGAGACGGCCATGCCCGCAGGAGGCTATAAATCGGTCATGTCCAGTATGTTTTGTTGCAACCGACATATGTCCTGAGTGTACGGCTCGTAAA
>NZ_CAJULS010000157.1 GCF_910587525.1 uncultured Oscillibacter sp.
CGCGGTCCTCACTGGCATCCTCACCCGGAAGCGGGAGCTGGCGGTGCTCCAGTCCGTGGGCATGACGGGAAAGCAGCTGAAAACCATGCTGGTTTTCGAGGGGCTGTACTACACCCTGCTGTCCTTGCTGGTTTCCCTGGTGATGACAGTGGTCCTGGGACCCCTGGTGGGCGGCGCCGCGGGAGACATCTTCTGGTTCTTCACCTACCGCCTGACGGTGACGCCCATCCTGCTGGTGCTGCCGGTATTCCTGGCGCTTGGCATTGCGGCGCCCCTGCTGGTCTACCGGTCTGTGGCAAGGCACACCATTGTGGAGCGTCTCCGGGAGGCGGAGACCTGACCCGCATAAAGAGGAGACACGGCCCTTTGGGCCGTGTCTCCTCTTTATGGGTCATTTCAGCTGATCCAGCGTCAGGGAGAAGCTGTCCATAAAGACCTCCAGGAAGTACGCCACCTCCGGCAGGCCATAGGATTCCAGGGCTTTGCGGGTCTGGGCGGCGGCCTCCCGGAACTCCGCGTTTCCGGCCTTCATCTCCTCCACGCACTTGATATAGGCGGAGAGCTTGTCCGCCGCCTTCACCAGCTCCTCTGTCTCGGCGGGGACCTCCGTCAGCAGGGGGGCGTAGGCGCGGCGCAGCTCCTCCGGCAGCATGGTCAGCAGCTTCCGGTTTGCCACAGCCTCCACATCCTTGTAGGCGCCGCGGATGGCGGGATTGTCGTACTTGATGGGGGTGGGCATATCCCCGGTGAGGATCTCGCTGGCGTCGTGGTACAGTGCCGCCGCCGCCACCGCCCCGGCGTCCACATGGCCGCCGAATTTCTCATTGCGGATCACCGCCAGGGCGTGGGCCAGCGCCGCCGCCTGGTGGCTGTGCTCCTGGACGTTCTCCGGTGCGGTGTTGCGCATCAGCGCCCAACGCTGGATAAAGCGCATCCGGGAGATATAGGCAAAAAAGTGGCTTTTCATCAATCACTCCTCCAAGAGCCGGCCCAGCAGCACCTGGCCGTTTGTGCCGGTGATCTGGACGTTTTTGACAATATTGTGGAGATGTTCCCCCTCTGCCAGCACCTCCATGTAGTTGGGGGCCCGGCCCAGGTATTTCCCCTCCCGGGGCTGCTCGAAGAGAACGGAGTATGTCCGCCCCACGCAGCCTTGCAGATAGGCGGAGCGCATTTCCTCAGCCGCGGCGGCGGCCCGCCCGGCCCGCTCCGCCTTGACGGCCTTAGGGACCTGGGCCATCTCCGCCGCCGGGGTGCCGGGGCGGATGGAGTAGGGGAAGATGTGCATTCTGGCAAAGCCGCATTTGCGGATAAAGTCCAGGGTTTTTGCAAACTCCTCCTCCGTCTCCTCCGGGAAGCCGGCGATGAGGTCAGTGGTGAGGGCGGGGCGGTCGAAGTACCGGTTCAGCAGCTCCACGGATTGGAGATACCGGGCGGTGCCGTACTTCCGGTTCATGCGGCGCAGCGTCTCGTCGCAGCCGCTCTGGAGAGAGAGGTGGAACTGGGGGCACAGGTCCGGCAGGGCCGCGCAGCGGCGGCAGAAATCCTCTGTGACGGTCCGGGGTTCCAGACTGCCCAGCCGGATACGGACGCCGGGGGCGGCGGCGCAGACGGTCTCGATCAGGTCCGTAAGGCTCAAGCCGTTTTTCAGATCCGCCCCCCAGGAGGAGATCTCGATGCCCGTCAGCACGATCTCCCGGTAGCCCGCCGCGGCCAGAGCCGCCGCCTGCTCCGCCGCTCTCTCCGGGGACAGGGAGCGCACCGGCCCCCGGGCGTAGGGAATGATGCAGTAGGAGCAGAAGTTGACGCAGCCGTCCTCCACCTTGAGCATGGCCCGGGTACGGTCCTCCAGTCCGCCGGCAGGCAGGACCTCAAAGGCCCGGCGGTCAAAGGCCCGGTCAATGGCGGTGACTTTGGCGCGTTCCGCTGCGGCCCGCTCCAGCAGGGCGATGAACCCCATCCGGTCCCCGGTGCCGGCGATGAGGTCCGCATCCAGTCCCCCCATGTCCTCCGGGTGGGTCTGAGGGTAGCAGCCGCACAGAGCCAGCACCGCGCCGGGGCGGTCCCGCCGGATTTTGTGCAGCGCCTGCCGGGACTTCTGGTCGCTGACCGCCGTGACGGAGCAGCTGTTGACCACATAGGCGTCCGCCGCGGCGGAGAAGTCCACGATCTCGTGGCCCCGGGCCCGCAGAGCCTGCTCCATGGCCTGGGTCTCGTATTGGTTTACCTTGCAGCCCAAGGTGTAGATGGCAATTTTCATGGGCGGTCCTCGTCTTCAGATGGATTTGCCGTTTCCGGCGGAGGGGGCCTCCTCCCCTTCAAACAGTCGCTGAACGCCTTCAAATCCCGCTTTTGATCTTCGGAGAGGCTGTTGAACTCCACATGTTGAATGGCGCCCTCCAGGGCGTACAGGTGGACCAGGCAGACCTGGGGGTACAGCGTTTTCAGCTGGAAAAACGCCTGTTTGGAGCCTGTTGCCATCAGCTCCTCCGCCGAGTGGATGCCGGCGGATCTCAGCTTTCTCGCCATCTCCGCGCCGATGTTCGCCATGGATGTCAATTCCGTCATAAGCTCTCCTTTTTCTTGCGCTTTCGAAAAAAGTCCTGTATAATAAAGTATTAGGCTTATTATAACGGTTTTTCCCCCGTTGGGCAAGTCCCAATCGGGGGGAGTTCAGGAGATGTTGTCATGATTTATCTGGATTACGCCGCCACCGCCCCGGTGCCCCGGGCCGTGGCGGACGCCATGTATGAGGTGCTGGCGGGCCAATTCGGCAACCCCAGCAGCCAGTACCCCGTGGGCCTGGAGCTGAAAAAGCAGGTGGAGCTCTGGCGAAGAACCGTGGCAGACGCCCTGGGATGTGATGCAAAGCGTCTGTACTTTACTTCCTGCGGCACCGAGGGGGACAACTGGGCTGTCACCGCCGCCTGCTGGCAGAACCGGCACCTGGGAAAGCACATCGTCACCACGGCGGTGGAGCACAGCGCCGTAGTGGAAGCCTGCCGCTGGATGGAGCGGCAGGGGTATGAGGTGGCGTATCTAAAGCCGGACCAAGGGGGAAACATTACCGCCCATCAGGTGCTGGAGGCGGTGCGGCCCGACACGGCCCTGGTCTCCGTGATGATGGTGAACAACGAGCTGGGGAACGTCTATCCCATCGCCGGTATCGCCCAAGGTCTGGCGGCGAAGAACCCGCAGACCCTCCTCCACACCGACGCCGTCCAGGGGTTCCTGGAGGTCCCCTTTGCCGCCGGCAGGCTGGGGGCGGATTTTGTCACCGTCTCCGCCCACAAGATCGGCGGGCCCAAGGGCTGCGGCGCGCTGTACATTGGTCCCCGGGTCCGGAATCCCCGGCCCCTGCTGGCCGGAGGGGGGCAGGAGAGCGGCCTCCGGGCCGGAACGGAGGCCACCGCTCAGATCGCCGGCTTTGCCAAAGCCGTGGAGCTGCGGCAGGCGGGACTGCCCGAAAAGCTGACGCATATGGCGGAGCTGCGGGCCTATGCCGTGGAGCGGCTCTCCGCCATCCCGGACCTGACGCTCATCGGGGACGGTCAGGCCCCCCACATTCTCGCCGTGTCCCTCCCCGGCTGGCCCAGCCAGAATATTGTCAACGACTTGGGGAGCCAGGGAATCTGCATCTCCGCCGGCTCCGCCTGCCACCAGGGAAAGCCCAGCCATGTGGTCGCCGCGCTGAAGCTGCCAAAGCGGACCGCTTCCGGCGTCATCCGCCTGAGTCTCGGCCCGGAGACCACCCGGGAGGAAATCGACGACTGCGCGGAGGCTCTTCGCCGCCATCATGACCAGCGGATGCCCATGCTGTAATGCCGTTCGGCCCTGAAAATTTGATTTTATTAAGCGGGACGCCGCTGTGCGGCGTCCCATAGAGAACCCGGCGCACGTTCATACAATCATCAAGAGGAGGATTGGACATGCTTCGCTGTCTCCGCAGGGAGCCCGGTTTTTACAGGCACACATGGCAGCTGGCCCTGCCCATCATGCTGCAAAACCTCATCACCACTTCCCTGGGCTTTGTGGACACCTTCATGGTGGGCCTGCTGGGCCAGTCGGAGCTGTCCGCCGTCACCGCGGCCAACACCCCGGTGTATCTGGTGCAGGTCATCATTTTTGGCCTTCTCAGCGGACTGTCCATTTTGGTGAGCCAATACTGGGGCAGGCACGATGCGGAGTCCATCAACCGCTGTATGGGCGTTGCCCTTTACACCGGTGTGAGCATCGCCGCGGCGGTGGCGGTGGCGCTGTTCCTCTTTCCCCACTGGGTCATGGGCCTTGTGACGGACAACGGCCTGCTGATCGATTTGGGGGCGCCGTATCTGCGCCTGGTGGGGATCAGCTACGTCTTCAACACGGCCAGCTCCGTATATGTGGGAATGCAGCGCAGCACGGAAAATCCCTCCATGGGACTCACTGTGTTCACCACTTCCATGGTGCTGAATACGTTTTTGAACTACATCCTGATCTT
>NZ_CAJULS010000158.1 GCF_910587525.1 uncultured Oscillibacter sp.
CCCGATATCGCTTGGTACGGCGCCCGGGGGCTGGCGTTCATCCTGTTTTTGCTGGTGTTGGCGCTGGGCGTGCTGGCTCTGCTGGTCTCTTCCGCCCGCAGCCTGCGGCTGGGACGGGACCTGGGACGGCTGAACCGGCAGATCGAATCCATCCGCGCCGGGGACCTGTCCACTCCCCTGGACCTGCCGGAGGACGCGGACCTGCGCAAAACGGCGGAGGCCCTCAACGACATTCAGGCGGGAATGAGGACGGCGCTGGCCGAACAGACCCGCAGCGAGCGGATGAAGGTGGAGCTGATCTCCAACGTGTCCCACGACCTGAAAACGCCCCTGACCTCCATCCTCTCCTACGCGGAGCTGCTGCGGCAGGAGGACCTGCCCCCGGCGGCGGCGGACTACGCCCGGGTGATCGATGAGAAGGCCCAGCGGCTGAAAACCATGGTGCAGGATGTGTTTGAGGTCAGCAAGGCGGCGGCGGACCAGCTGCCGGTGTCCATGGAGCGGCTGGACCTAGGGAAGCTCCTGCGGCAGACATTGGCGGATCTGGACGACCCCATCCAAAAGAGCGGCCTGACCTTCAAGACCGACCTGCCGGCGGAGCCGGTGATGATCGACGCCGACGGCAAACGGCTGTACCGGGTGTTCCAGAACCTCATTGACAACGCCCTGCGCTATGCCCTGGAGGGCAGCCGGGTGTACCTGACGCTGAAAACCGCGGAGCGGGCGGCGGAGACCGCGGGCCTGGCTCAGGTCAGCGTGCGCAATACCAGCCGGGACGAGCTGCCCGAGGGTGTGGACTTCACCGCCCGGTTCGTCCGGGGAGACGAGAGCCGCACCGACGGCGGCAGCGGCCTGGGGCTCAGCATTGCCAGCTCCTTTACCGAGGCCTGCGGCGGCACATTCCAGGTGGAGACCGTAGCGGATCTGTTCACCGCCGTGGTGACCTTCCCCCTGGCGGAGACAGAACAGGAGGCGGAGAGATGAAGATGAAAACGCGTATTTTGGCGGCGCTTTTGGCACTGGTCCTCCCGGCCCTGGCGGGCTGCGGGCGGGCCACCCTCACGGTGGAAACCGCCCCTCTGGCGGCGGAGGGCAGGGCCGCCGCCCATACGGAGGACCCCCTTCCCCCCTCCTATGACATCTATGAGACCTTCGGACTGGAGTACGACAAGGCGGAGGACGCCCTGTATTTCGGCGGGGAGCGGGTCCGGTACTTCTTCGATGGGGTGGACACGGGAAGCGGCGGCCAGATTAGCCGGGTGGAGCACATCGACCGGCTGGGAACCGTGGATGTCCGCACGGTCCGGGAGACCGTGGACAACGGCGACGGCAGCGTGAACCCCTTCGGCCCCCTGACGGGGCTGGAGACGGCCAGCCAGGCGGAATTTGACGCCCGGGACATCGGCGCCCTGCTCCACCCCTCCATGGAGGCAACCACAGGCTGCTCCCAGAGCGGCGGAGAGGGGGGCGTATCCTTTGCGGAAATTTTCGCCGCCTACCGGGAATTCGGCGTGGAGTTTGCGGAGTCCCCCGAGGGCTCCGGCGCCGGGAACGTCTACTATCTGGGGGAGCTGGCGGACGCTTTTGCCGACGTCTCCCCCGGCGGCGGTACCTTCGTGTTCCACTCCCGGGACCGGGGGAGCTGCAATGTACGGACGGTCTACGACGGCGAGGGGAATCTCACCGGCGTGGAGCGTGTCACAGGCGGCATTGACCTGGGATAAAAACAACCCCGAAAGAGCGCCGGCTCTTTCGGGGTTGTTTTCTGCCGTTCAGGCCGCTGGAACCCTTGCCGCCCCGCTCCTGCCTGTGTTACAATGCATTTTATAAAATCTTAATTCGGCTTTGTGTGTCCGGATAGATGCCATAAAAAATTATTTTAGATGCTTATCAACAATACTGTTTGGCTGACAAAAAAGCAAATCGAAATTTTTGGAGAAGTGCAAATGGGTACTGGCCAAATTATAGTCGAAATTGTCTTTCTAACATTGGCTGTTGGGGCATTTGTTATCAGTTATCCTCAGTTTAAGGAAAGGGGATACTTTTTCAACAACGCTTATTTCTGGGCCCCGCAAGAGGAACGCAAATAGCTGGATAAAAACAGGGAAAGCAAAAAGTCTCATTACCACCGGTCTGGTATCGCATTTATGTTTATCAGAATCAGCCTTTTGGGTATTTGTTATAATCGCTGCTATTTATGCGGTTGTATTGACTATTCATTTTGAACGGCATGGGTAATACAAATATGAACTTATAGCGCAGAATAAATATTTATCGAAAGCAACTAATACATCAAGCGCACAAAAGTGAATTGGGAGTTTATAAAAACCCCTTTTACCTTTCGTGCTGATGGAGGTTCAATTTTTTAATTTCCCGTCAAAATAACTATGCGGGCAGCCATCGTTGTTCAATGACTGTCCGATAAACTGGAATTTATTTCTTCTCTTTACTCATAAGAGAACAACTGATAGCTACAAATAAACCGATTAAAATCCATGGAAATGCTGCTCCCAAAAAATCATTAACCATACTTCATTCCTCCTTCAAAATCCTAATTTACCATTTTAATTATACCATGTCTGTAAGCGTTACACAAGATATGGCTTAGTGAAAATGCCGGAAGTATCGGCCATCAACACGAAAGGTAAAAGGGACTCATAAAAGGGTGCTTGGAGGAGTCGTTATGACCATTCAGGAAAAAATGCACAGTGGAGAGCTGTACCTGCCCATGGACGGGGCGCTGTTTCAGGAGCAGATGGTGTGTCTGGACTGCCTGTACGACTTCAACCAGACGCGACCTGCGGAACTTGCGCGGCGGGAGGCGCTGCTGCGGGAGATGTTCGCCGAAATCGGGGAGGGCTGCTGCATAGAGCCTCCTTTCCACGCCAACTGGGGCGGCCGCCATGTGCACTTTAGCAGCCATATCTACGCAAACATTAACCTTACCCTGGTAGACGGCACCCACATCTACGTGGAGGATTACACCCAGTTCGGCCCCACGTGGTGGTGGCCACAGCGGGCCACCACCTGCTGCCGGAGCTGCGGGAGCGGGGATATCAGTATAACGCCTCCGTTCACATCGGCCGCAACTGCTGGATCGGCGCGGGAGCCATCCTGGTGCCTGGTGTGCGGATTGAGGACAATGTGATTACCGGTGCGGGCCGGTTTTGTGAACCGGCCCGTATTTTTCGGGAGACTGCCCGCCATTTTGCCGCTTGTGCTTTTTTCGCCTTTGTGTTATTATGTATCAGTTAAAGTATTTCAATCTGGAGGAAACGAATTTGGAACGGGAAAAGGTGCTGGTGCCGGAGGAAGACCTGGCCCGGCAGCGGGAATTTGAGGAGCGGGTCCGGGACATGTTCGCCGCCCGGGAGGCCCATCCGTACGCGTGCGTGGACACCTTCGGCTGCCAGCAGAACGTGGCCGACGGGCAGAAGCTCATGGGAATGCTGGAGCAGATGGGCTTTGCGTTCACCGCCGACCCCAAGGAGGCGGACCTGGTGATTTTGAACACCTGCGCCGTCCGGGAGCACGCGGAGCAGCGGGTTTTTGGAAACCTGGGCATCCTGACCCATACAAAAAAAGAAAACCCCGAACAGGTTATCGCCCTGTGCGGGTGCATGGCACAGGAGGAGCGGGTGGCAAAGCGGGTGCGGGAGTCCTACCGCCACGTGGATCTGGTGTTCGGCCCCCATGCCCTGTGGAAATTTCCGGAGCTCCTCTGCCAGGTCTATGAGACGAAAAAGCGGGTCTTCTCCGTGGCGGACGAGCATGGCACCATTGCCGAAGGCATCCCCGCGGTGCGGGAGGACGGGGTGAAGGCCTGGGTCTCCGTCATGTACGGGTGCAACAACTTCTGCTCCTACTGCATCGTGCCCTACGTCCGGGGCCGGGAGCGGAGCCGGGACCCCGCCGCCGTGCTGGCGGAGGTGGGACAGCTGGTGAAGGCAGGCTATAAGGACATCACCCTGCTGGGCCAGAATGTGAACTCCTACGGGAACGACCTGGACCTTGATTACGACTTCGCGGACCTGCTGGCGGAGATCGACCGGATTCCCGGAGAGTATCTGATCCGCTTCATGTCCAGCCACCCCAAGGACGCCACGAAAAAGCTCTTCGACACCATGGCCCGGTGCTCCCATGTGGCAAAGCAGCTGCATCTGCCCTTCCAGTCCGGCAACGACCGCATCTTAAAGGAGATGAACCGGCGGTACACTCGGGCCCAATACCGGGAGCTGGTGGACTACGCCCGCGGCGTGATGCCCGGGCTGGTGGTGACCAGCGATGTGATCATCGGCTTTCCCGGTGAGACGGAGGCGGAGGCCATGGACACGGTGTCTCTGGTGGAGGAGATCGGGTTTGACGCCCTGTTCACTTTTATATACAGTCCCCGGCCCGGAACAAAGGCGGCGGAGCTGCCGGACCCGGTGCCCCGGGAGGAGAAGCAGA
>NZ_CAJULS010000159.1 GCF_910587525.1 uncultured Oscillibacter sp.
GCCTTCCCCACGGACACCGCCGCCGAGCTGAAGCTGGTGGAGGACAAGTGCCGGGAGCTGGGCGTCAACGTGGCTTTGAGCGAGGTGTGGGCCAAGGGCGGCGAAGGGGGGCTTGCCCTGGCGGAGGAGGTGGTCCGCCTGTGCGGCGAGCCCAATGAATTCCGCTTTGCCTACGACGCCGGGGCCCCCATTGAGGAGAAGCTGAACGGCATCGCCAGAAAGGTCTACCACGCCGACGGCGCGGCGCTGACCCCCGCCGCCCGGAAGCAGATGAAGGAACTGGAGGAGCTGGGATTTGACAAGCTGCCCATCTGCATGGCGAAGACGCAGTACAGCTTCTCCGACGACGCCGGAAAGCTGGGAGCGCCCAGCGGGTTTACCATCACGGTGCGGAATTTGAAGGTCAGCGCCGGGGCGGGGTTCCTGGTGGCTCTTACCGGGGACATCATGACCATGCCGGGTCTGCCAAAGACGCCAGCGGCGGAGAAGATCGACGTGGACGAAAACGGAAGGATCACGGGGCTGTTCTGATAAAGTTTGGGGCAAGCCTTTGAAAAGGCTTGCGGGGGTGCAGGGGGCTCCGCCCCCTGCAAACCACCATAATTGCAAATTGTGATCCTTGCGGCGAAGCCCCAATAACAAAAGAGAGATGACCAGGGAAATGGGGTCATCTCTCTTTTGTTGGTTTCACTCATATAGGTATGGGCTTTGTTTGAAAATAGCAACGCTTTTTCAGGCGACCTCTGCCCCTGCGGGCCCTTAAAATACTCCTTGGGGGCACGCGGGGGTTGACCTAAACTTGATTCCCCTCACTGCGGCAGCGTCTGTACCACGCCCCGGGCGCAGTCCACGGACACCAGCACACCGTCCTCCAGCCGCCGCGTGGCGGCCACGGCCCCCACGATCACCGCCTTGTCCAGGGTCAGGCCCACCGTCGCGGCGTGGCCCTCCGTACTGCCCTCCTCGCAGATCACCGCGGCGGCCTCCCGGATATAGGGCAGGAAGTCGTTGTTGGTGTAGGGTACCACCAGCACGTTGCCGGGCCGGAACTTCTCCGCCGCCTCCGATACCGTGCGGCAGACGCACAGCCGTCCGCTGGCCATCTGGCCCCCGACCCCCATGCCGTTGATGAGAGAGCCGCCCACCTGGCGGACCCGGATCATGTTGGTGGTGCCGGCCACGCCCACAGGCACGCCGGCGGTGACCACCACAATGTCCCCCTGCTTCACAAGCCCCGCGTCCTCCGCCGCCTGGACGGCGAAGTCCACCAGCTCGTCGGTGCTGCCGGCGTAAGGCATCATGATGGGCGCCACGCCCCAGTAGAGGTTCATCTGCCGCCGGACCTGGGGGTCCAGAAGCAGAGCCACCACGGTAGTGCTGGTGCGGAACCGGCTGACCATCTGGGCGGTGGTGCCCCGCTGGCTGACGGTCAAAATGGCGTCCGCGCCGATGTCCAGGGCCGTGGTGCAGGCGGCGTGGGCCGTGGCGGCAGTGATGGACATCTTTTTGCCGTCCATCTTCACCCGCTTGGAGCAGTCAATGCTGGATTCCGTTTTCAGAGCAATGGCGTCCATGGTTTTCACCGCCTCCACAGGGTACTTGCCGGCCGCCGTCTCGCCGGAGAGCATGATGGCGGAGGTGCCGTCGTAGATGGCGTTGGCCACGTCCGTGATCTCCGCCCGGGTGGGACGGGGGTTCTCCATCATGGAGTCCAGCATCTGGGTGGCGGTGATGACCGGCTTGCCGGCGGCCACGCATTGGGTAATCATCTGCTTCTGGATCACGGGGATCTCCGTGAAGTCGATCTCCACGCCCAAGTCTCCCCGGGCCACCATGACACCGTCCGCCACGGCCAGAATCTCCGGCAGGTTGGAGATACCCTCCTGGTTCTCGATCTTGGCGATGATGCGGATCTGGGAATCCCGCTGGTCCAGCAGGCGGCGGATCTCCCGCACGTCGGCGGCGGAGCGGACGAAGCTGGCAGCGATGAAGTCAAAGCCCTCTTCCGCGCCAAAGAGGATATCCTCCCGGTCCCGCTGGTTCATGTAGGGCATGGACAGGCGCACGTTGGGGATGTTCACGCCCTTGTTGTTCTTCATCACGCCGTCGTTCTCCACCCGGCAGCGGATGGAGGCGGCGGTGGTCTCCAGCACAGTGAGGCGCACCAGGCCGTCGTCCAGGAGGATGGTGTCCCCCTCCTTCACGTCCTGTGGCAGCTCGGCGTATGTAACGGCGCAGCGGGTCTCATCCCCGGCGATGTCCTCCGTGGTCAGGGTAAACTCCGCTCCGGTGCGCAGGGTGACGGGGCCCTCCGCAAAGGTCTTCAGACGCACCTCCGGGCCCCGGGTGTCCAGCATGGCCGCCACAGGCAGGTCCAGCTCCTCCCGCAGCTTTTTCAGCTGATCCAGGCGGGCTTTGTGTTCCTCATGGCTGCCGTGGGAGAAATTGAACCGGGCCACGTTCATGCCCGCGCGCATCATCTCCCGCAAAACGTCCTCCCGGTCCGTGGCCGGACCCAGGGTGCATACAATTTTCGTCTTTCTCATAATTTTTACCACCTTTCCTCAATGGTAATCGTTTTTTCTCATCTTCTGGTGCTTTTTCATTGTACCATGTCCCGGTCAAATGTAAATGCACAAATCCGCAAAAAAGCTCCGCGGGAATGGGGCCGTTCCTTGGCGGGGGCGAAAACGCGGCGGCCTTTCGGCCGCCGCGTCAGGCGCTTTTATGTACCGTTCAGCCGCAGGACCCCCCACAGCAGTCCGTAGATCGCCGGCTGGTGCAGCAGATACACCGGCAGGGAGTACCGCCCCAGGGCGCCGAGCACCGGGATGCGGCTGCCGCCCATGGGAATCCGCCGGCGGTCCCGCCACAGGCGGTTTGCGAAATACCCGGCGAGAAACAGGAAGAACCAAGGCGCCAAAGAGAAGTAGTCCGTAGAGGCAAAGTCCGCCGGGGGGAAGCCCAGAAAGGCCGTGGTCAGGTTTTGATACAGCCAGGCGGGCAGGGGAAAAAACCGCAGGCCTTCAAAACCCAGGCAGCCGGCGTTCACGTTCCGCAGCAGGAAAAACAGCAGTCCGCTCATCCCAAGGCCCGCCCAGGAGGGAACGCGCCGCAGGCCCCGCTCCAGGGGGACCATCAGCAGCATACAGCTTCCCAGCAGGGTCAGCACGCCGAAGACCACCCGGTTGGCCGGCATGACCAGCACCGTCACTGCCGTCACCGCAAGGCCGCCGCAAAAGACCTCCAGCCCCCGCCGGAGGGGCCTGCTCCCCAGAGGCCAGCAAAAGCCGGAGAGGAGGATGAAGGTCCAGCAGATGCTCTGCTGCCAGACGTAGGCGGCGGCGGAGCGGTACCAGCCCCAGTCCGCGCCGAAGAGATAGACCATGTCCCAGCAGGCGTGGTAGGCGATCATGCTTAAAAGCGTCAGGCCCCGCAGGTTATCCAGCGCCGCCCAGCGCCGCACGTCCCACTTCTTTCCTGTATAGCGTCTCAAGACCGCCCCTCCTCTGTTTTGCTCCACGGGAAAAGGGCGGCTGCGCCGCCCTCCTCTTTCTCTGTCAAAAATCCGCGCTGCCCACCGTGCGGGGGTGGGGCAGTACGTCCCGGATGTTGCTGATGCCCGTAAGGTACATCACCATGCGCTCAAAGCCCAGGCCGAAGCCCGCGTGCTTGCAGCTGCCGTAGCGCCGCAGGTCGCAGTACCACCAGTAGTCCTCCGGCTTCATGCCCAGCTCCTGGATGCGGTCCTCCAGAATCTCCAGCCGCTCCTCACGCTGGCTGCCGCCGATGATCTCGCCGATGCCGGGCACCAGGCAGTCCGCGGCGGCCACGGTCCTGCCGTCGTCGTTTAGGCGCATATAGAAGGCCTTGATCTCCTTGGGATAGTCGGTGACGAACACCGGGCGCTTGTACACCTGCTCGGTGAGGTAGCGCTCGTGCTCTGTCTGGAGGTCGCAGCCCCAGAAGACCTTGTAGTCGAATTTATCGTTGTTCTTCTCCAGAATCTCCACGGCCTCGGTGTAGCTCACCCGGCCGAAGCCGGAGGAGACCACGTGCTCCAGCCGCTCTTTGAGGCCTTTGTCCACAAAGCTGTTGAAGAAATTGATCTCATCCGGGCAGCGCTCCATGGTGCGCTTGATGATGAATTTAATCATGGCCTCCGCCACGTCCATGTCGCCCTTGAGATCGGTGAAGGCCATCTCCGGCTCGATCATCCAGAACTCGGCGGCGTGGCGCGCCGTGTTGGAATTCTCCGCCCGGAAGGTGGGGCCGAAGGTGTAAACATCCCCGAAGGCCATGGCGAAGTTCTCCGCGTTCAGCTGGCCGGAGACGGTGAGGTTGGCGGGCTTGCCGAAGAAGTCCTGAGTGAAGTCGATCTTCCCGTCCTCGGTCCGGGGCGGGTTCTCCGGGTCCAGGGTGGTGACCCGGAACATCTCCC
>NZ_CAJULS010000160.1 GCF_910587525.1 uncultured Oscillibacter sp.
ATGAATAGGCAATTGATTTTAATCTGGCTACGTGCTATCCTGTCACCAGGTGTTTCACCTGCAAGTTACAAAGAAAGGTCGAGTTAAAAATGAAGAAAAAACTCCTTGCCCTGCTGCTGGCGGCATTGATGCTGCTGAGCCTGTGCGCCTGCGGAGGCGGCTCCGGTGATGACGCCGGCACCACGCCCCCTCCCGCCTCCAACACAGGCGATACCAACGAGCCCGCTGAGCCCGCTGAGCCCGCCGCCACCGGCTGGACCCCCAGCGAACCCGTGAACATGATCGTGGCCTACAAGGCCGGCTCCGGCACCGACAACACCGCCCGTGTCCTCAGCGCCTACGCCGACAAGTTCATCGGCCAGACCATCGTTATCGACAACCAGGAGGGCGGCTCCGGCTCCATCGGCTGGACGGCCCTGTCCCAGGCCAAGCCCGATGGCTATACCCTGGGCTTCGTGAACCTGCCCACCCTGTGCTCCAACATCGTGGAGGGCCTGGGCGACTATACCATGGAGGACTTCGTGCCCATCTGCAACCACGTCACCGAGACCTCCGTCATTCTGGTGGCCGCCAACAGCCCCTTTGACACCCTGGAGGATTTGGTCACCTACGCCAAGGACCATCCCGGCGAGCTGAAGGCCTCCACCAACGGCAACAAGGCCTCTAACCACATCGCCGCTCAGCTGCTGGCCACCACCGCCGGCTTTGAGTACACCGCTATCCCCTACGGCGGCACTGCCGACCAGCTGCTGGCCCTGCGCCAGGGCGAGGTGGACTTCTCCTCCGCCAAGCTGGCTGACTTTGCGGCGTTTACCTCCGAGGTGAAGGTCCTGGGCGTGTTCGACACCAAGCGTCTGGCCGAGTATCCCGACGTTCCCACTCTGGGCGAGGCGGGTTATTATGACCAGTGGTACGGCTCTGCCCGCGCCATCGTGGCCCCCAAGGACACTCCCCAGGAGATCATCGACTTCTACGCCGACGCCTTCAAGCAGACCATGGAGGACTCCGCCTATCTGGACGCCGCCGTCAAGGCCAGCGTCACCACGGAGTACATGGACCCCGCCGCTACCGCCGATCTGCTGAACGCGCAGTATATCTTCTGCACCGACACCGTCTCCTCCATCTGGGCCGAATAATTCCATAGAGCTGCGCGGGGCTTCACGCCGTGAAGCCCCGCATCCTTTTTCACGACTGAAATGTGAGGTTTGAGAGATGAAGAAAACCGATATCGGCGTTGTCGCATTTATGTATGCGATCTGCGCCCTGTTTCTGGTGATGACCCTGCGCCTCCCTGCCGCCGCCCAAACCTATCCCCTGTTCATCATCATCCTGCTGGCGGCCCTGACCACCCTGTACGTGGTGCAGATGGTCCGGGCGGCGAAAAAACGCGGCGTCACCTCTGGCCTGGAGGATTTCGAGGGATTCCTTCCCAAGCAGTTCTTCCCCATTCTGGGCATGGTGGTGCTGTACCTGGTAATCATGTACTTTGCCGGGTTCTACATCGCCACACTGGTGTTCATGGCGGCCTGCCTGCTGTTTTTGAAAGTCCCCAAGTGGCAGATCCTGCTGTCCACCGCTGTGATCCTGGTGCTGGTCTACTGCGCGTTTACCCTGTTCCTGAAGGTCAAGCTGCCCATGGGCCTGCTGTTTAAGTAAAGGGGGAGGACGACAATGTTAGAAACGTTAGCCCTGATGGGCCAGGGCTTTGTCAACGCCCTTGTTCCCGTCAATCTTCTGGCCATGGCCGCCGGCACCACCATCGGCATCGTCATCGGCTGTCTGCCCGGCCTGTCCGCCGCCATGGGCGTGGCTCTGCTGCTGCCCATGACCTTCACCATGGACGCCTCCACGGGCCTCATCATGCTGGGCGCCATCTACTGCGGCGCCATCTTCGGCGGGTCCATCTCCGCCATTTTGATCCACACCCCCGGCACTCCCGCCTCTGCCGCCACCGCCATTGAGGGCTATCAAATGACCCTCCAGGGCAAAGCCGGCAAGGCTCTGGGCACCGCCTGCATCTCCTCCTTCTTCGGAGGGCTCCTCTCCTGCATCTCCCTGTACTTCTTTGCTCCCCTGCTGGCCCAGCTGGCCATGAAGTTCGGATCCCCGGAGTACTTCTGGCTGTCCATCTTTGGCCTGACCATCATCGCCGGCGTCAGCTCCAAGTCCATGGTAAAGGGCCTGATCTCCGGCGCGCTGGGCCTGCTGCTCTCCACCATCGGCATGGACCCCATGGAGGGCGTGAAGCGGTTCATGTTCGGCCAGTCCTCCCTCTATGAGGGCATCAACACCACCTGCGCCCTCATCGGCCTGTTCTCCATGAGCCAAGCGCTGATCCTGGCGGAGCAGAAAATCAAGCAGCGGGCCCGGGCCACCAAGTTCAGCGACAAGATGATGCTGACCAGGAAGGAGATGAAGCAGATCGCCCCCACTGTGGGCCGCTCCTGGATCATCGGCAATCTGATCGGCATCCTGCCCGGCGCCGGCGCCTCCATCGCCTGCTTCCTGGGCTACAATACCGCCCGCCAGTTCTCCAAGGAAAAAGAGAAATTCGGCCACGGCAGCATTGAGGGTGTGGCCGGCTCTGAGGCCGCCAACAATGCCGTCACCGGCGGCTCCCTGATCCCCATGCTCACCCTGGGCATCCCCGGCGAGAGCGTCACCGCCGTGCTGATGGGCGGCCTTATCATCCAGGGCCTGACCCCTGGTCCTGACCTCTTCGTGGGCGAGACGGCAAAAATGACCTACACCTTCTTCGCCGGCTTCGTGCTGATCCAGTTCTTTATGCTGGGCATTGGCCTTCTGGGCTGCCGGGGCTTCGCCCAGATCTCCCGCCTGTCCGACGCCATTTTGATTCCCGCCGTCTCCGTCCTCTGCGTGGTAGGCTCCTACGCCATCCACAAGAACTTCGTGGACGTAGTCATTATGATGATCTTCGGCGTGCTGGGCTATCTCTGCCGCAAGTTCGACCTGAACACCGCCGCCATCGTGCTGGCGCTGATTCTCGGGCCCATCGGAGAGAAAGGCCTGCGCCGTTCCCTGGCTCTCTCCGGCGGCAGTCCCGCCATTCTCTTCTCCACTTCTGTCTGCTGGGTGCTCATCGCCCTGTGCGTCTTCGGCATCCTCTCCCCCATCCTCATGAACCGCATGGAGAAGAAGGCCGTGGAGCAGGCCGGCGGTGACATTCCCGGCGAGACCGGAGACGATCCCGTCCGAACCTCCGACTAAATCGCCGCGTTCTCATTTCGCAAATGCAAAAAGGGACCTGTCTTGAAAGACAGGTCCCTTTTACTGCGGTCTTCCGCCCCGTCAGGAGGGCTCCTGGTCCCGCAGCAGCCACGCGAAGCCGTTGGGCCACAGCTCGACAGTGCGGATATCGCCGTACCGCGTCCCATACATCAGCTCGGTGTAGTTCCCCGCCCGGTCCACACCGGCGCGGACAAACTGGCCGCTGAAGTTGAACAGACAAACCAGCTCTCGCTCTCCGGACCGGCGGCACAGGGCCAGTACCCGGCGGTCGCCGCTGTCCTCCACCCAAACATCGGCCCCGGCGTCAAAACAGGGCTCCCCGGCCCGGATGGCCTCCAGTCTCCGCAGGCCCTGGAACAGCTTGCCCTGACAGGTATCCGGGTCGTTCCGATGCCCGGCCGCCTCCCATTGGAAGGCGCCCCGGTGAATATACCGGCTGTCCTCCCGCTTGTCCGGGTCATCATGGTAGGTATCGTCGTTGAGCCGGCCGATCTCATCGCCGCTGTATATGACCGGGATACCGCTCTGGGACAGCATCCAGGCGTGAAGAGTTAAATCGCAGGCCAAGGCCCGCTCCAGCTTGAAGGGATCTCTCTCATATTCCGCGGCCTCCAGGCCGCACAGGGAGGCTGTAGTGCCGCACAGCCGGGCGTCCCCCAGACGGGGATCGTCATTGTAGAGTTCGCCGCGGGCGCAGCTGCCTGGGAATTTTCCGGTAAACCAGTCGTTGAGATACCGTTTGTGAGCCACCTCATCGACAGCGAAATTCCGGGCCAGCCAGGGGTAATCCAATCCCCAGCCGATGTCATCGTGACAGCGCAGATAGTTCAAGAACAGAAAGTCCCTGGGCAGGGCGCAGACGGTTTCCATCTGCCGCTTCAACAGGGAGACGTCTCCGGTGGCCAGCGTGTGCCAGGTGGTGGCCATGGTGGTGACATTGTAGAGCATATGGCACTCCGGCTTTTCGGGGGTACCAAAATAGGGGGCCACCTTGGCCGGCTCCATCACCACCTCCCCCAGCAGCAAAACGCTGGGACAGACAATCTCGCACACCATGCGCAGCATCCTGGCCAGGGTGTGGACCTGGGGCAGATTGCGGCAGTCGGTGCCCAGCTCCTTCCAGATGTAGGGGATGGCGTCCAG
>NZ_CAJULS010000161.1 GCF_910587525.1 uncultured Oscillibacter sp.
CGAGATTCCGTATGGTGACTGGAGTTCAGACGTGTGCTCTTCCGATCTGACTGGCGGTGACAAAGCCCTCCGACACAGAGGCGCCGCCCTCACCCTGGGAAAAACGGGCCGTCTTCTTCTGTACCCAGTCGCCCAGAGCCTGCATTCGCCGGTCCAGATTGAGCAGCTCGCCTATGATGGCGCCTGCCACCATGGAGAGGATAGCGATCAGGGTGTTGTTTCCCTTCAGCGCCCCGCTGATGCCGATGTAGAGAACGCACAGGGCCACGCCGTTCATGATGATATTCTGGAGCCGCTGGCCCAGGGCGGCGCTCCCGGCAGGGAGCTTGGAGGAGAAATGGGCTGCCAGCCATTTCAGCAGCAGACCTGCCATGGAGCCGGTTAAGACTGCCAGGGCGTTGATGATAGTACCTGTCAGCATATGGGTTCTCTCTCTTTCTGATTCAAAATGTCCCGCACCACCACACTGCCCAGCAGCAGTCCCGCCGCGGCGGGGAGCCAGGGAGTGCTGGCCGGGACGCTGCGCCGTCCCGGCGGCGGGGTTTCCAGCTGGCGGGATGGAGCAGCCTGTTCGGGACTGAATACGACCTTTTGATGGAGGATGCCCCGGCTGCGCAGTTCCTTCCGCATGACCCGGGCCAAGGGACAGCCGTAGGTCTCGGAGATGTCCGCTGCCCGCAAGAGCGTGGGGTCCAGCTTGTTGCCGGTACCCAGGGCCATGATCAGGGGGATATTCAGCCGCTGGGCGGTTTCCGCCAGGTCCAGTTTGCAGCTCACAAGGTCAATGGCGTCCACGATGTAATCGTACCGGCAGCCGGTGGGAAAGAAGTCCTCCCGGTGGGCGGCGTCGTAGAGGCCGTGAATCGGATGGAGAACGGCTTCCGGATGGATGTCCTGGATACGGGCGGCGGCGGCCGCCGCCTTGGGTTGGCCCACGGTGGACCAAAGCGCCTCCAGCTGTCGGTTCAGGTTGGTGACGGATACAGTGTCGCTGTCCACCAGGGTCAGTTCTCCGATGCCGGCGCGGGCCAGGCACTCGGAGGCGTAGCTTCCTACGCCTCCCAGGCCGAAGACGATGACGTGGGCTGCGGAGAGCCTCTGCTGGCCCTCCCGGCCCCACAGCATCTCATTGCGCAGGAATTGCTCGTTCATAGGCGGCCTCCATAAAAACGGGACGGCCTCAGCCGTCCCGTTATCCAAAAAATTTGCTGAGATCAGCCGACGTACTTTAAGCCGGAATCGCTTTTCCCAATGGTGTGATCCTGAGTGAAGGTCTCGTACCACTCGTCCATGGCGGTATTCACCAGATTGTCACGGACCTGAACCTTCCAGTAGGGCGTGTTCTGGCCAACGAAGTACATGATGTGGTAGCCGTAGTCTGTCTCCACAATGCCGCTGTCACCGCTCTTTCGGCTGGAATCAAAGCACCAGTCATTGAAGGTGGAGACCATCTGGCCCTGATAGACCTCCGTGTAGATGCCGCCCTCAGCGGCGTTGCCGTCGGCGGAGTTCTCCCGGGCCAGATCGGCAAAGGAGTCCTCGGTGGCGGCGCCGGACTTCCACTGGGCATACAGCTCCTCAGCTTTCGCCTTGGCGCCGGCCTGCTTGGCGTCCACATCGGCCTGGTAGCCCTCATCCTCGCTGGAGAGGGTGGTCTCCTCGGGGCGGATCAGCACGTGGCGGATATCCACGGTGTTGTACTCAAAGCGGGACTTGCTGTGGAACAGGGCCACGGTGTAAGAGGAGGAGTTCTCCACAATATCAGCATCGCCGCTCCGGCGGGCGTCGTCAAAGGCCCACTCCAGAGTGGGGTTGCTGGCGTAGGAGGCGGTCTCCGGGTGGGAGTAGGTGACGCCGTTGTCGGGGTCCGCCAGGGACTCAAGGCTCTCGCCGCCCTCATAGGCGGCCAGGATCTCCTCGGCCTTGGCCAGGGCGGCCGCCATGGCGGCCGCAGTCTCCTCCTCGGTGGGGTCTACGGTGTTGCCGTCGGCATCAGTGGTGGACTCAGCCAGGCCGGAGACGGTGATGGACTCGTAGTTTACCCGGTCATAGGTGTTGCGGTCAGCCTTGTAGGCATTCTCCAGCTCCGCGTCGGAGTAGGTGAGGCTGTCCTGCTTGGCGTTGGCGTAGGCCTCGTACTGGAGGGTGGCCATCAGCCGCTGGCCGTAGACCTTTTCCGTCATGGTGCTGCCCAAATTGGCCTGGAGGTAGCGGTTAACAGAGACGCCGTTGGCGGAGGCGGCGGAGCGCAGAGACTCCATAGTGGAGTCATAATTTTCCTGCACGCTGCCGGGGTAGGCAAAGCCCTCGTCCTGGGCGGCCTTCAGCACGGCCTGGACAGCGGCCATCTGCTCCAGAGTCTGGTCTACGAAGTAGTCTTTCCAGGTCTGGCCCACGGCGTCGGGTTCCAGGCCCAGCATGGCGGCATCGCCCTCACCCAGGGTCTGGCTGGACAGGGAGGCGTTGGTGTTCAGGCTCAGCATGCCGTAGGCGAGCATGGTATAATTGTTATTGATAAAGTTGCGGTAGACATTCTGGTAGTGGAAGTTCACCTCAGCGGCGGTGTACTTCTGCCCGTCGATGGTGGCGGCATTGGCAGTTTTCTGGATGATGTTGCTCTTCCAGACAATGACGGTGATGGCCACCAGCACGAATACCACGGCGATAACGCCGTAGAGGATGCTGGTGCGCCGTTCCTCCTTGCGCTGCTGTGCCTCCCGGGCTGTCCTGGGGTCGGTCCAGCCGGTGCTGTTCAGCTCCTGGCGGGATTTCTTTTCTCTAGATGCGCTCATTTGTTGTTTCAGTCCTCTCAAGTATTGATGGTTCCCGCCGCATTTACGGTCAGGATTTTTACGCACTTGCCTATTATACTGGATTTCTGCCCATAGTGCAAGTGGAAATTCTAAACCTCTTGATGGATTTATGGATTTTTGGTCTGTTTTCGCAGTTCCAGAATTCCCCGGATTGTCTCCTCCACGGTTTCCAGGTCGCTGTTACAGAGGACAGGCAGGAAATCTGCCAGTATCTCCGGCTCCATGTCCCACCAGCGCAGTTCCAGCAAAAGTGCCGTCAGTTCTTCACGGAACCGTCTTTTGATGGGGCGGGCGGGGTTTCCGCCCACCACGGTGTAGGGCTCCACATCGCCGGCAACCACAGAGCAGGCCGCGACAATGGCCCCGTCTCCAATGCGGACGCCGGGCATGATGACGCTCTTCCGTCCAATCCACACGTCGTTTCCCACCACAGTGTCCCCCTTAAAGGGCAGCTGGGAGAGATGGGGCGGTGTATTCTCGCGCCATACGCCGCCAAAGACGTTGAAGGGATAGGTGCTGACGCTGCTGATGCGGTGATTGGCGCTGCCCATGATAAACTGTGTGCCGCTAGCAATGGAACAGAATTTGCCGATGATCAGACGGTCTCCAAACTCCGGGTAGTTGAAGAGCACGTTGTTCTGCTCAAACCCTGTAGGATCCACGGGGTCGTCATAGTAGGTGTATTCGCCTACGGAGATGTTGGGGGCCGTAATTACATTTTTGATGAAACAAGAGGTCTTATATTCATTGGGAAAAATTACGTTCGGGTCCGGAATTCGATTCATGTGCGATTCTCCTTTTTATTGTTGTGACTCACCTCCAAAAAGATTTTTGTACGCCGACGCTATTGCCCGCATTTGACGCAGAATCCGCATTCGACGGCCTCCTCCCGGAATTCATTTATTTTTAGAGTCTGTTTTAAAACCGTCAAAACGCCGTCTTGGGGTGTCTTTTCCCGTCAGGACTGGGTTGATTTGACGCAGAAATCCGTCAGGATTTCTGCGTCAAATTGCCTGGCCTGACAAAAAAATCCGTCTCAATCCGGTATTCCGCCTGTTTTAAAACAGACTCTAGTCCAGCTGACTGAAAACAGTCTGAAAAGATTTTTTGCACAGAAAAACAGGGCAGAATCATCCCTGCCCTGCAAAAACGTACCCCGCGAAGGCCGTGTAGACCCGTTATAACCTGCACCTTTACGGACAGGTGGGTCGCCTCCAACGCGCTTTATCGCTTCCAACTTCCAGCCGCAGACGGCAGCCGGGAGGCCTGCGAACCACGCGCTGATCCGGCATCCCGTATAACGAAATGTGGGTTAAAAAAAGATCTATCACGAACCCCGCAGGGCAATCATTATCCTAGCACATTTCAGGTTGAAACGCAAGAGGTTATTCGCTGTCCTCCTGAAAGAGGTTTTCCATAAACAGGTCGTACACCGCCTCCAGCTCCTCGTCGGAGTCCAGAGTGGAGAGGAGGTCCTCGCCATCTTCATGGATCACCTTCAAGATGACCAGACCGTTGTCCGGGTCGTCCTCGTTGTAGATCGGAAGAGCGTCGTGTAGGGAAAGAGTG
>NZ_CAJULS010000162.1 GCF_910587525.1 uncultured Oscillibacter sp.
AACTCGCTACCTCCACCTTGGCAAGGTGGCGCTCTACCAGATGAGCTATGCCCGCGAACAAAGAGTATTATAACAGCCCCTTCCCTCTTTGTCAACCCTTCGAACCAATTTTTTCTTCATTTTCCGCAGATTCCTCCGGGGACTGCTCTTCCCCCAGCTCCGCTTGGCCGTCCACGGCCTCCATCTCCTCCGGAGGCACCTCCTGGTCCAGTAAAAACTCAATCAGTCCCACCGGACCGCCGTCGGGGTAGTAGAGCACCGGCCACATGGGCCGCTCCAGCAGGCCACGCTCCTCCCGCACCCGGGACAGAGCCTCTTCCACCTGAGTCTGGCCGTTCTCCGGGCTCCAGTAGCCCACCCGCACCGCCAGCTCTGTCCGTTCCTCGGTCAGGGCCGTGTCCAACAGGGCGTACAATGCCTCTGGGCTGGTGGCGTTCACCACTGCCTGGATCTGCTCCAGCGTCCGGCGGTAGCTGATCCGGATCTCCACCTCATAGTAGCCCCTCTGGGCCTGGCTGGAGGAGGTGATATACTCCACAGCGTAGGCCCCCATGGGCGTCTCCTGCTGCACCTCCACTGTGGCCCGCTCCAGCAGGTCCGCCGCCTGGAGCTTGTTGTCCACGTTGTAAAGCCGCAAGGTGGCCGTCTCCGTATGCTGGCCGATGAGAATCAAAAGGTCGTTGACAATATCCTGATAGTTCTCCGCCCGCAGGGTGCCGGCGGCCTCGCTCTCCCAGAGCTTGCTGCTGTGGGGCTCCACGGTGCTGTACTCCCGCTCCAGCAGGGGGGTGCAGCCGGCCAGCAGGCACAGTGCAATCAGCAGTATACAGCATTTTTTCACAGGCCGTCCCCCCTTCCTCTTCCGGTTACAGTCCCAGGTCCTCGTCCACCAGCAGGACCTCCGCCTCCATGCCCATCATGGGGCCCCACATCGTCACCAGCCCCCGGCAGATACGCTCCGGGCTCCTGCAGTCGTAGCAGCGGTCGCCCTTGACGGCGCAGGGGGTCTTTTTCCCCAGACGCTGGGCGTTTTGGGGCGAAGCAATGTTTCTAGCCCGCCACAGGGCCTCCTCGTAGGTGGGCACCAGCTTGTTGCGGCCAATGACGAAGATAACCTTCTCATGGCCGAACAGCGTGGCCGCAACCCGGTTGCCGATGCCGTCAATGTTGATGATCTCCCCGGTCTCCGCCAGGCCGTTGGCAGAGGAGAGGTAGACGTCTGTAAACATGGCCTCCCGGCGGGCCGGCCCCGCCTCCTGTCTCCAGTGCCAGACGACGGTGTTGTGTTTGCTCAAGGCATCATAGAGCCCCAGCTGGTCCAGTGTCACGGACCCGCCGAAGCCCACCGTCTTTCCGTCGACGGCCCCGTCCAGATATGCCGCCGCCTCCGCTCCGGTGTCAAAGACCCGCACGGCAAAGCCCCGCGCCTCCAGATTCTTTTTCACAGCGTCAAATGTTCCCATAGCGCGCTCCCCTTTCCAGCGTATGTATTCAGTGAAAATCAGATCTCGTCCTGGCGGTACTCGCCGAAGCCCTCGCCCAGCACGTCCCGGGCGTCGCAGACGATGAGAAACGCCCCCTCGTCCAGCTCGTGGACCTGGCGTTTGATGTCCACAATCTCCTTCTGCTTGAAGGCCACCAGCAGCACCCGCTTCTCCTCCCCGGTGTAGCCCCCCTCGCCCTGGAGGATGGTGACGCCCCGGCCCTGGCGGTCCATCAGCGTTCCGGCGATCTCCTGCCATTTGTCGGAGATGATGTAGGCCACCTTGGAGCTGTCCAGGCCGTAGAGCACGGTGTCCGTCACCTGGCTGGAGACGAACATGGCCACCGCGCCGTACAGCGCCGCCTCCAGGCGGCCAAAGGCGATGGCCACCAGCACCAGGGCCACCAGATCCGGCACCAGCACCAGCTTACCCAGGGGCAGCCAGGGGAATTTCAGCTTCAGGAGACGGCCGATGATGTCCGTGCCGCCGGTGGTGGCCCCCTGGGAGAACACCATGCCCAGCCCCAGGCCCATCAGCGCACCGCCGCAGAGGGAGGCCAGCATGGGGTCCATGGCGGAAAAGTGCCCCATCCGCGTAAAGACGTCCATGGCGGCGGAGGTGACGAACATGGAGAACAGGGACGAGGCCAGCAGGTGGAACCCCAGCAGCTTCCAGCCCACCAGAAAGATGGGCACGTTCAATACGAATACAATCACGCCCACGGAGATCTGGGGAAGGAACACGTTGATGACCTGGCCCAGGCCGGTCATGCCGGCCATGCCCACCTGGTTGGTCTCAAAAAATGCGCTGAACGCCAGGGAAAACAGCAGGGAGCCCACAAAGGTGATCCCATAAGTCCGCAGAAATTTTTTCATTGATTCCTCCTCGTGTGTTGTCAATTCATCTCCTCATCCAAAAGCCCGATCTGCTTCTCCTCGCTGTCCTCCTGCCGCAGCAGGGCCCCGGCGGCGGGGACAGCCCGCACCCGGTAGCGGCTCTGGTTGGCGATCCCCGTCTCCTCCAGGGGCCGCACGGCCTCCAGGCGGTATTTGGGCTTCAGGTTCATCACCGCCACGCCCTGGGTGGAGCGGGTGGTCTTGGGCGAGAGCAAGGCCGTGTGGAAGATCAGGCACCGGGGCTCCGTGGAATACACTGCCAGCTCCAGGTCCTGGTCCACCCGTTGGATGCAGCACAGGGGGGACTTGTCGGAGTAGGCCCCGGTGAGCTTGCGCCGGTTGGAGGTGGTCTTGTAGGCGGTCAGGTCCACCCGGGCGGCCTTGCCGTTTTCAAAGAAGAACAGCAGCGCCCCGGCGTAGTCCGTTCCGGGCAGCACCGCGTACACCACGCTCTCCCCCGGGTCCATGCCGAGTTTCGAGGGCAGGTAGTCCCCCAGGACGCTGGCCTTGGAATCATCGAACTCGCTGAGACGGGTCTTGTAGACCTGGCACCGGTTGGTAAAGAACATGATCTCCGCAGCGGAGGTGGCCTCAAAGCTCTGGCGGAGGCCGTCGCCCTCCTTGAACTTCTGCTCACCGTTCATCCGCAGGCTCTGGGGGGTGATCTTCTTGAAGTACCCCTCCCGGGAGAGGAAGAGGTGGACGGGGTATTCTTCCACCTGCTCCGTCTCGTCGTAGACCTCGATCTCGTGGCCGTAGACGATGGAGGTGCGGCGGGGCTCGCCGTACTTCTTCGCCGCCTCGTTCAGCTCCTCCACGATGATCTTCTTCACCCGCTTGGGGCTGTTCAGGATGTCCTCCAGGTCCTCGATTTCGTCCTGGAGGGCGGCGGTCTCGTTGACCCGCTTCAGGATATATTCCTTGTTGATGTTGCGGAGCCTGATCTCCGCCACGTACTCCGCCTGAATCTGGTCGATGCCGAATCCGATCATTAGGTTGGGGATGACCTCGGCCTCCTCCTCCGTCTCCCGGATGATCTTGATGGCCTTGTCGATGTCCAGCAAAATGCGCTTGAGGCCCTTCAGGAGGTGCAGCTTGTCCCTGCGCTTTTGCAGCACGAAGTACACCCGCCGCCGGACGGAGTCCGTGCGCCAGGCGGTCCACTCCTCCAGAATCTGCCGGACCCCCAGGACCTTGGGCATTCCGGCGATAAGCACGTTGAAGTTGCAGGAGAAGGAGTCCTCCAGCGGGGTCTGGCGGTAGAGCTTTGCCATGAGCTTGTCCGGGTCCGCGCCCCGTTTCAGGTCAATGGCGAGCTTGAGTCCGGAGAGGTCGGTCTCGTCCCGCATATCGGCGATTTCCCTGGCTTTTCCGGCCTTGATGAGCTCCGCCACCTTGTCGATGATGGCCTCGGTGGTGGTGGAGTAGGGGATTTCATAAATTTCAATGAGGTTTTCCTCTTTGACGTAACGGTACTTGGCCCGGACCTTCACGCTGCCCCGGCCGGTGTTGTAGATCTCGTTCAGGGCCGCCGGGTCGCAGATGAGCTCCCCGCCGGTGGGAAAATCCGGGGCCAGGAGGGTCTCCGTCAGGTCGCAGTCCGGATTCTTGAGGTAGGCCGCGGCGGTGTCGCAGACCTCTCTCAAATTGAATCCGCAGAACTGGGAGGCCATGCCCACGGCGATGCCGGTGTTGGCGGACACCAGGATGTTGGGGAAGGTGGTGGGCAGCAGGGCCGGCTCCTTCATGGAGTTGTCGTAGTTGTCCACGAAGTCCACGGTGTCGCTGTCAATGTCCTTGAAAATCTCCTGGCAGATGGGGGCCAGCTTCGCCTCGGTGTACCGGGGGGCGGCCCAGGACATGTCCCGGGAGTAGCACTTTCCGAAGTTGCCCTTGGAGTCCACAAAGGGGGTCAGCAGGGCGCCGTAGCCCCGGCTGAGCCGCACCATGGTGTCGTAGATGGCGGCGTCGCCGTGGGGGTTGAGGCGCATGGTCTGGC
>NZ_CAJULS010000163.1 GCF_910587525.1 uncultured Oscillibacter sp.
CCTGCGATGCCTTTGTGGATGCCCACGTCCCATACAGCGACTCCCCTGTCTTTCTGGACGATGGCTATGCCCTTCGCTCCTCGGCCCATGGCATGGAGGCCACCGTCTCCGTTGCCGCCGGCGAAAACGCCAGGGACGTGGTGGACCAGACCTATGCCGCCTTGGAGGCCTCCGGTGCAGATATTGATCCGGAAGGCGTTTCAGACACCACGTACTTTGAGGAATATGATATTGCTGTGAAGCAGGCGGTTTATCTCGATGCGGACGGAGCTATGCCCCGGATCGTTATTTTGTATGCAGACTATAAACAAGAGGGCTATTATCTCTCCGCACAGATCACCTATCTGCCGGAGCAGATGGACGAAGACTATCCTGCCCTGCGGCTGGAGCTCAGCAGCGCCTATGCGCTGACCCTGCCGGAGATTGAGCCCCTGACTCCCTGAGGACGGCAGAAATAAAACCGTAAAGGATGGTATTTCCTGAATGAAAAAGTATCTTATTGCACTCACGGCGGCCCTGTGTCTGCTTTTGACCGCCTGCGGCCCCATGGCCAAGACAGAGAATCTCTCTGACGAAGAGGTGGTCAACACCCTGGTTCAGGCCGTTCAGCAGGGAGACTACGAGGAAATCAAGCCCTACATATCCGACGACAACCCCCTCCACCAGCTCTTCTCCGGCATGGATGAGGCCGTGGGCGGGGAGATGGCCCCGGTGTACAAGGCCTGTCTTGAAAAAATGGCCTCTCTCACCTGCACCGCCCACGCAGTGGATGGCAAGGAGGCCTGGGGCACGGTGGAGACCACGCTGACCGCCCCCAACTACTACAACGCCTTCCACGACGCCATGTCGGCCGCTCTGGAGGAGGACGTGGAGACCGGCTCCGGCGCATTTTACGACATGCCCGGCTGGATGTCCAAGGCCCTGGAGGACCAGGGCGGCACTACGGAGGAGACCTGGGAGCTCCACGTGGGCAACCGGGACGGAGAGATGGTGATGGACACCAACACCAACCGCCAGTTTTTCACCGCCCTCTGCGGCGGACTGAAGTCGTATCTGAACGCCTCCATGACCACCTGCACCTTCCCTGACGGCACCGAATGGGTTCTGGCGTCCCAGGGGGATGAGATCGTGGCCATCATCCGGACGGAAAGCCTCGCCGGAGCCGGTCAGTACGCCCAGGAGGATCTGGAGGCAGTCATCCAGGCCTTTGAGACCCCCTATGAGACCTTGGACGGACTCTTTGCCCACGGCGAAGTCCAGGGCGATCTGCTGATCAGCCGCCTGGGTGTGGACATGGAGACTGCCAGCTCCTTCACCCTGGTGCAGATGGGCCTGATCGACAAGCAGGCCACCGCCGGCTCCAATGGGCACCTGAGCCTCAGCGCCACCATCAGCGGCTTCACCCGGGACGGGGCCACCTGCGTGACGGAGACCTTCAAGCCCGCCCAGCCGGAGGCATAAAACAGGAGGAATATCATGTTAGGACGTCTGTTCAATAAAATCAGCGGAGCCGGCCTGATCCTGCTCCTCATCGGCACGGTGCTCCTGGGCTTCTCCCTGCGGGACACAATGATCTCCTTCAAGACCGCCAAGAGCTTTGACGATGTGCTGTCGGGGGACGTATCCGCCGGCGACCATGTGGCGGGCCGGGTGCCCTATCTGCTGGACAGCTTTGCCAGTATGCAGACCTGGACCGAGGACCGGGCCAACAACTCCAGAACAGCGAAAAAGACCTCCTCCCGCTATTACGTCCTGCCTGGCGGGCGTGGTTATCTGGGGCTGACCGTCCACTCCAGCAATTTCTCCCCGGCAGGCAAACTGGTGGACCAGACTTATGGCTATCTCTCCGGCGGAGCGGCACCCACGGCGGAGCTGGAGCTGGATACCCGCGTGGTGGAGATGGACCCGGAGCTGGCGGAGATGTTTCGTCAGACGCTACAGGAGGATTACGGGTTCTCCAGTGCGGACATCGGCACCATGGGTCCGCTGCTGATGGCGGAGCCCCGGGCCTTTGGGACGATCCGGGTCTTCTGCGGCGTGGGCGGAGTGCTGTTCCTGTTGGGTGCAGCGCTTCTGGTGCGTTACTGGCGCAAGTCCGCCGCCAATTCCCGCCGGGCCCGGGAGGCCAGAGCAACGCAGAAAGCCCAGGCGGCCCGTCCCAGCTATGACCCTGAGATTCGCTGATAAGCTCCGGATGCTAGGCCTTATTTCATCAATGGCGAAATGCTCAACGGCGAGAGATTTTTTCGCCGGTTAAGGCAATTTGACGCGGCCATACTTTGTGTATGGCAAGGAAAATCAACGCAGCGCGGTGAAAAAAGGTCCGCCGTTTGGGCGTTTTGGTATCTTTCAGACAAGGCCTGGCTAAACAGATTTCGCGCCCACAGGCGCGGCGAAAAGGACGATTATCTATGGACCAGTTTCTGAATTTACTAAGAGTTGCACTGATTCTGGCGTTTGTCGCCACTTTGGTGGGATGGCGCTATAACATAGGGCCCGTCATCTGGATACGGCGCTCCCGCGGCAGAGCCCGCGCCCTGGAGGACGACGCCTCCCGGCGGGAGCTGGTGGAGCGGGTGCGTCAGCGCCTGCCTCAGGCCAATGACCAGAATGTGATCTTCTCCCTCCAGGTGGAAAGCCACACCTCCGGCGGCGGCCGGATGCGGGTCACCACCTACACCTACTATTACAAGGTCTTTGTGGTGGACGCGGACTGCCTCTGGATCCTCCCCTTTTCCTACGACAAGAGGACCCGCAGCTACGAGCTGGGCAGCCCCATCCCGCTGACCCGGGACCTGATTCAGCGGGTCAGTCTCGCCGGAAAACGGGGCAGGAAGCTGACGGTCTCCTTCACCTTGAATCCGGAGGCGGGACTTGACAAGATCGATATGGTGCTGGAGCCGCTGCAGTTCCAGAGGAATAAGTTCTACCCCTTTGACTTTCTCCAGGAGGATGCCTGCGCCAAAGCCATGGACCTCACGGAAAAACTGGCGCTCTCCGCCTGCGGCCTCACTCCAGAGGATCTGGAGGAGACCCGTCTGGAAGACGAGTGCAACAATTACGCCATTGCCGCCGGGTTCTGCGGCTTCTTCGGCATCATTGCCGCCTACGCCAGTCACGCCCTTTTTCTGCCCCTGATACTTTTCGCAGCAGCCCTGGCCCTGTTCGGACTGATGATCAGCAAAAAGCAGATGCCCAAAATCAGCCTGGTCATCGTGATTGTGGAGGCCGTCATCGCTTTTCTCATCATCCGGTAACGGCAGTCTCTCCCCCGGCGGTGGTCCGTGAAAACGCTCCAGGGCAAGCGGCAGACATCCGGCAGGGATATGACCGGTCACCACATCGCCGCTCTAGCCCCCGGACCGGCGGACACAGCATTTGCCAGCGGTGAGATCGAAATGAGGAATTGCCTTGGTAAAGATTCCCTGTTCCCCCTTCGGCATTGAGCCCACTATGCGGGGCGGCAGCGTGTACCTGCCGGGAATCATGAAACGAGACAAATACATCACCTGGGTGCAGGAGCTCATCTCCTGAAACGAACAACAGGCCGCCCCTGAGGGCGGCCTGTTGTTTCGCTCTGCAGTTCCTTTCCTGGAATACGCTCAAATCTCGAACCACCGGATCTCTCCCGGAGCCAAATCCAGAGAGAAGGCTGTCCCATCGCCCCGGTACACTGTGGTACTCTGGGGAGTGTAGGTGTTGTTCACCGCGCAGAACTTTCCGCTTTGGACATAAGCGTGGATCTCCACATTACAGTTGGTGGAGAACCAGCGGTGCAGCTCCTCCTCTTTGCGGGCTGACCACAGGACCGCCCGGTGGAGCAGGCGGCTGTTCTCGAAGGAGTAGGGCAGTCCGGAGATGTATACCGCCCGGCCCTTGCCGAACTCGTTCACCGCCAGCTGGACCTCCCGGTCCCGCTGGACCAGCACCTCTGCCCCCTCCAGGGCGTAGATGCTCTTTTTGCCCTCACCGAAATCCACAGGGCCCGAACAGTCCTCCAGGATGAAGTGGTCCGGGTGCTCCTCCCAGTTGTACTTGTCGTAGTTCAGGGTGAAGCCTGTCTCCTTCTCCACCCCCAGCACGCCGGACAGCTGGAGATAGCGGCCCTGATACTGGTGACCCGAGGGTTCACCTACGCCAATGAGGCCGCCCCCGCTCCAGACGAAGGACTTAATCAGCGAGGAAATCTCCGGGTCCTCCCAAATTGCCCCGCCAGTATGGGCGGTGTCGCCGTCGCCCACATTGATGAGTACCGCCACATGATCCAACAGATAGGGGTTCTCCTTCAGGTCGTCAAAGCTGATGAACCACACGTCAAAGGGCGCGCCGGACAGGGCCTCGATCACCCCGGCGTAGGAGTAGTTCTGCTTCTG